>HF989205.1:45206-50827 GCA_000431275.1 Prevotella sp. CAG:755
CCGCCGCTGGCTGTCGCGGAACCACGGCCACGACGGGCGGTTGAGACTGGACAACTGGACGGTGTAAAAAGGCAATGCGCCATCACCCCAGAAGTCGCGCCAACTCTGCACGAGCAATGGGAAAATCCGTTCGTGCGCCTCCATGTTGTGGGCGTTCGACTCGCCTTGATACCACGCCACCCCGCGCAGGGGATAACGCGCCAACGGCGCTATTCCGGCCTCGAAAAGATAGCCCGTCTGATACGGATGACGTTGCAAGGGCGACGCATCCTGCCCCACGTTAAGCCGGGCCCGCTGGCGCACCCAAGGCTGGACGAAGTCGTTGCGATACCAGTCATCAAGAAGGTCGGGAAAATCCTGTTCGACGGCAGGACGCGCCACCCAAGCCTCGGCCGGAGCGCCACCCACCGCGTTCAGAATAAGCCCTACCGGCACGCGCAGGCTGTCGGCCAGCATCCGTCCGAAATGGTAAGCCACCGCCGAAAATCCGGCAGCCGTCTGCGCCTGGCTCGTCCGCCACACGGCGGGCGCGAAGTAGTCCAACCGGTTTACTGCAGCAAGTGCCTCCTGAGGCCAGGTGCGGGCGTCCGTAGCCCAGCGCGGAGCCATTTGGAAAAGCCGCAAGTCGGTTCGCCGGGACGTCTGCAAATCCTGACGGGCCGTGAAAGCACGGGCCAGGGGAAACTCCATGTTCGACTGGCCGGAGCACAACCACACTTCGCCCGCCACGACATCGTGAAACGTCAGCGTCCTACCCTTCGTACTCACTTCGAGCGTGTAGGCTGTGCCCGTGTCGAGTGGAGCAAGCACAGCCGTCCACCGACCGTCCGGACCGGCAGTTGCATGGCGCTCCTGTCCGCCGACGCGCACCGTCACGTCCTCTCCGGCGTTGGCCATTCCCGTCACGGGCCACGGCCGGTCACGCTGGACCACCATGCTGTCCGTGTAAACCACAGGCAGACGCAGCCCGCCGAAATCGCCCGTCAGTGCCGAGTAAACCGTACGGGCAAGAATGCCTGCGCCCTCTTCGTTCGGATGCAAGGCATCGGGGAAGAGCTCCGGACGGCAATGAAGCGGTTCATACAGGTCGATAACCTGCACGTCTCGCCCCAAGGCGACTGCGTCAATGGCCGACCGGATCTGCCGGTGCCAGTCGCGGGTGCCCGAACGAAAGCGGGGGTGACGCTCAAAGATGGGAGTCAACCGACAAATCCAGACCTTGCAGCCGCTGTTGGCCTGACGGAACGAATCGATAAGCGCCTCGTAATCCGCCACGAAATCATCGCGCCAGTCGGGCCAGTCGCGCGGGTCGGTATCGTTCAGCCCAAGATGAATCACAACGAGGTCGGCCTTGTAGTCAAGGGCCTGACGGAACTCGAGCAGCTCCATGTACGGCCGATGGCCCCGCCGAAGCAGTGTGGCACCGTTGTGGCCGAAATTGCGCACCTCATAGTCTGCGCCCAACAGCTTTTGCAACTGTGCGGGATAGGCCGTGTGCTCACGGTCGGCAAGGGTCATGCCGTAAGTGACGCTGTTACCCACACAGGCCACGCGAAGCCGCTCGGAAGACACGGCCACGGCCGCACTCCACAGCGCCACGAAGACAAAGAGCAAGCGTCTCATTCCGGCAGGCTGGTGAGCAGTTCCGTACATAGGCGATAGCCGCAAATCATCATGCGCGGCACGTGGAACGGCCCCTTGAACAGGTTGCCCTTGGCGGGCTGAGCCACCGTGCCGTCGCGGTGCAGATAGCCGTACCACTCGCCCCGTTCGTGGTCGGGGAAGTGGCCATAAGTCCAGTCGCTCACCTGACGGTGCAGGTCGAGATAACGCTCATCGCCCGTGGCCTGATAGGCATAGAGTGTGGCGATGATGGCCTCCGTCTGCGGCCACCAAAACTTCATGTCCTGCGAGTAGTCCTGCGCAGGGAAGTTCCGACAATCGCGGAAGTTGATGATCCCTCCATAAACGTCGTCCCAGCCCCAACGCCACGACCAGTCGAAGATGGTCAGTGCCGTGTTGAGCAGTTCACGGTCACCACCACGATATTTAGCCTCTTCCATGAGGAACCACGACGTTTCTATGCAATGGCCGGGATTAATGAGACGGCCGGCCGAAGTATCGATAAACTCGCCGTTGGGCCCGACCATTTCGAGCAGCGCCTTGAACTCAGAATGCATGAAGCACGTGCGAATGAGGTCGACAGACTTGGCGATTTGCGCGTCCAAGGCGGGATCAGCGATGACTTCGCGCACACGCGCCGCCGTGTTGATGAGAATCATTGTGATGGAATGCCCTTGCGCCTGCATGGCCGGCAGGTATTTCGGTTCGAGCACGCCGGGCGTCGTGAGGAAGCCCTGCACACGTTTGAAAAGGTCGAGCGCTCGGCGGGCATAGCGTTCGTCTCCCGTGGCTTTGGCATACTCGGCCATGGCGATGATGGCGAAACTCTCAGAAAAGACATAGCGGCGCTTGCGGAGCGGCGTGCCGTCGGCAGCTACCTCGAAAAACATGCGTCCGTCGGTATCGTAGCAATGGGTGTCAATGAAGTCGAGCGTCTGTCGGGCTGCGTCAAGCCATTCAGGGCGGCGCTCCACATGATTATAGGCAAACGCGCAGACAAAGGCAAAGCGGCCCTGGAACCAGACAGACTTCGTAGGGTCCATCAGTACGCCATCGCGGTCCAAACAAGTGTAAATGCCTCCGTGCCGACGGTCGAGCCCGTGTTCCAGCCAGAAAGGAAGGATGTCTGTCGTCAGGTCGTCCTTGTAGCGGGCGGCCCAGGCTGTAAGATATTGCTTTACGTCCATCATTCAGGTCATTTGTTGCAACGATTGAAGAAGTCAATGGCTTCAAGTTCCGCCTTCATGCGGGCTTCCTCCTCATCCGTCATGTTTTGGAAAGGAGTACGGTTTTTGCCCAGGTCGAGACCGATGAGCTTCATTATACGCTTTCCGGCTACGATATTGCCACGATAGTGGCAAATAACGTTGATGACGTCTTGAGCAAAATTCTGCAATTCGCGCGCCCTGTCGAGGTCACCGGCAGCCCATGCTTCGAGGATGCCGGTCAGACAGCGGCCGTTATAGTTGGTCGTTCCGCCGATGCCGCCCTGCGCCCCGCCCATCGCGAGGCATGGCAGAATGGTCTCATCCTGCCCATGAAGCATATCGAACTTACCCCCGCCGTACAGGCGGCACTGGTTATATTCGTAAAGACTCTCGTAGGTGTACTTGATGCCGGCGAAGTTCGGAATGCGCCCGTCTACGGCTTTCAGAAAGTCGACCATCGAAAGATAAGCGCCGTTGAAGGCGGGAATGTGGTAGAAATAGAACGGCAGATTAGGAGCCCCGGCGGCGATTTCAGCGCAGTAGTCGACCAACTCAGCCACGCGGTTCACTTTGGGGAAAGGCGGCGCCATCGCACCAATACCCCACGCGCCGATGGAGGCGGCATGCTCGGCCAGCTGACGGCTGGCCTTGACACAGGTGCTGCCAACATGCACTATAACCTTAAAGCCCGGCCGAACTACACTAGTCCAACGCTCAGCCAAAGCTCTGCGCTCGTCGTCAGTCAGCAGATATCCTTCGCCCGACGAACCGTTGATGAAAACACCTTTAAGCCCATTGCGTTCAAGCAGGCGGGCATACGCCTCGATCGGTTCGAGATTTACTTCTCCGGTTGCATCAAACGGAGTAAACGGAGCATCGATCAGCCCTATTATCTTTTCCATAATTATTAATATGTGTAGTAAAACGATTTGACAAACCAGCCGCTCAGTCAGTCACGACCCGTATTTTTCCTATGAGTTTACGCACCCGCCCTGAACCGACGACCGGGGCATGGGGGTCTTCGGGAAAAACAATGGCCGCCTGTCCCGGACGGATCGTCAGCCACGTAGACGGACGGTCGGCATAGAGGGCGCAATCGGCGGCAGGGTCATAGGCCTTCCGCACGTCGGTGCAGGTGTCCAGCGGGCGCCATCCAAAAGTTTCCTCGCCATCGAGCACCACGTGAATATCTATATAGTCGCGATGAGCTTCGAGCGGCTGCGTCTCAGGAGCGACGAGGTCGGCATCGACACGGTTGATAAAAAGGCGGTCGCCGTCCACCTCGATTCGCCCGAGGGGTGCGTGAAGCAGGTCGTGCTCCTTCACATAATCGAAAAAGCGTTTGAAAAGCGGATGTAGCGGTTCGAAACGTCCGCTGTCTGCCAGAGTGGTGAGTATCATATCTGTCTGAAAATTTTAAGTCAGTATCTTTATTCCATGTTATCGGTTTTCGGACGGAGGAAGTAGAGCTGTGCGGCAAGTGCCAGCACTACCACACAACCCAGCAGGACAAAACCGGAACCGAGCGTCCCTGCGTCGGCCCATGAGCCCAAAACCGTCGTCACGGCAGCCCCGGCAAAGACGCCAATCATGTTCATCAGACCATAGGCCGTACCGCGATAGCGCGAAGGAACGAACTGACAGAGAATCGGCATGTTGTTGGCGTCGAACATGCCATAACCCACGCCGAAAAGCAGGCCTGCTCCCACAACGCCCACGAAGCTATGGCTATAACCCAAAAGCAAAAGCGACGGAACGGTCAGTGCCAGGCCGATGGCGCCCGTATAGATTCGGCCACGCAGGTTACGCCGCACCCAACGGTCTGAAAGAATGCCGCCGAAGATAACGCCCACGAACGACGATGCTGCAATGGTGATGGTCGAGATTGGGCCAGCCTCTGACATGGGGATGTCCAAAGACGAAGCGAAGAGTGTCGGGAGCCAGTTTTTCGTAGCCCAGCCCGGCAGGCTCGGCACTGCAAAGTAGAAGAGGATGACCCAAAACGCCCAGTTGGTCAGCACAAACGAAAGGGCGCCCCACACCGACACACGCCCACCCTTGGGCGACGTAGCGGCCTCGGCCTGATGTTGCGGATTTTCATGAAGCAGGAAGATGAGCACGAGTGAGTAAGCCACACCCACGATGCCGAACCAGTGGAATGCCGTATGCCACGTGAACATCGCAGCGACGGTGGCGCCGAATCCGCCGATAGCCTGTCCCATGTAAAGTCCGGTCATGTGGATGCCGACGGCCAGCGAGCGCGTCGGGCCGCGGTGCCAGTCGGCAATGAGCGAAAGGGCGGAGGGGATGTAGAGCGCTTCACTGATGCCCATCACAGCGCGCAGCCAAAAGAGCTGGCTGAACGTGTCGGCATAACCCATGAGATATGTGACACCCGACCACACGAACAGGCTCCCCACAACGAGCCACTTGCGGCTCACCTTGTCAGCTACAACACCCGCCACGGGGCTCATTATGCCGTATACCCACAGGAAAATGCCCATCAGCAGGCCGAACGCCTCGCCCTTCGCCAGCTCGGCGATGTCGGCCTTCATAGCCTCCTGCATGGTCGAGAGCATCTGTCGGTCCATATAATTAAGGAGAGCCACCACCCAAAGCAGGGCCACCACAAGCCAGGGATAAAATTTCTTGTCTTTCATGATTATTTCGTTGGATAGTGATTGCAGGCTGTAAAAGTACGCAATATCTTCCACGCAGCCCACTCCTTTACCCGGAAATTGCTTGAATAAATGCCAGGTATAGAGTCAACAAGCAAGTGCAATATTAAGA
>HF989206.1:0-2160 GCA_000431275.1 Prevotella sp. CAG:755
AATTGCACTTCTATCTTGAAAGTTCAAACGAGTGGCAGGCAGGGCGTGGCGGGGTGCTAAAACTTTTGTAACTTTGCGCCCGGTTATTTCAGTATTCTTATGCAAGACATCCGTAACATTGCCATCATTGCCCACGTCGACCACGGTAAGACTACGCTTGTGGACAAGATGCTCCTTGCCGGCAACCTCTTCCGCGAGAACCAGAAGACCGGCGATCTCATGCTTGACAACAACGACTTGGAACGCGAACGCGGCATCACGATCCTCTCGAAGAACGTTTCTATTAACTATAAAGGTGTCAAGATCAACATTATCGACACCCCGGGGCACTCCGACTTCGGCGGCGAGGTCGAGCGTGTGCTTAATATGGCCGACGGCTGCATCCTGCTCGTCGATGCCTTTGAAGGCCCGATGCCTCAGACCCGCTTCGTGCTCCAGAAGGCACTCCAAATCGGCTTGAAGCCTGTCGTTGTCGTCAACAAGGTGGACAAGCCCAACTGCCGGCCCGAGGAAGTTTACGAGATGGTATTCGACCTGATGTGTGCCCTCGATGCGACGGAGGAACAGCTCGACTTCCCCGTCGTTTACGGTTCGGCGAAAAACAACTGGATGGGTGAGGACTGGCAGCAGCCGACCACGGACATCACCTATCTGCTCGATAAGATCGTGGAAGTCATCCCGGCTCCCCAACGCCTCGACGGCACGCCGCAGATGCTCATCACCTCGCTCGACTACTCCAACTACACGGGCCGCATCGCTGTGGGCCGTGTCCACCGCGGCACCCTGCGCGAAGGTATGACTGTCACCATCGCCCACCGCGACGGTTCGATGGAGAAAACCCGCATTAAGGAACTCGATGTATTCGAGGGTATGGGCCGCAAAAAGACCGACGCCGTCGAAAGCGGCGACATCTGTGCCGTCATCGGCCTGGACAACTTTGAGATCGGCGACACCATCTGCGACGCCGAAGCGCCCGAGGCCCTGCCTCCTATCGCCATCGACGAGCCCACTATGAGCATGCTCTTCACCATTAACGACTCGCCATTCTTCGGCAAGGAGGGGAAATACTGCACCTCCCGGCATATTCAGGAGCGCCTTGACAAGGAGCTCGAAAAGAACCTTGCCCTGCGCGTCCGCACCGAGGGTGACAACCGCTGGGTCGTTTCGGGCCGCGGTGTGCTCCACCTTTCGGTCCTGATCGAGACCATGCGCCGCGAGGGATACGAACTGCAAGTCGGACAGCCGCAGGTGATTTACAAGACGATTGACAACGTGCGCTGCGAGCCCGTAGAAGAACTCACCATCAACGTGCCCGAAGAGTTTGCCAGCAAGATGATCGACATGGTCACCCGCCGCAAGGGCGAGCTCACGTCGATGGAAAACCGCGGCGACCGCGTCGACATCGAGTTCGACATCCCCTCGCGCGGCATCATCGGCCTCCGCACGAACGTGCTCACCGCCAGCCAGGGTGAAGCCATCATGGCGCACCGCTTCAAGGAATACCAGCCGTTCAAGGGCGACATCCAGCGCCGTACGAACGGCTCCATGATTGCGCTCGAAGGCGGTACGGCCTATGCTTACGCTATCGACCACTTGCAAGACCGCGGCAAGTTCTTTATCTCGCCGGGCGACGAGGTCTATGCCGGTCAGGTGGTAGGCGAACACGTACATGAGAATGACCTTGTCGTTAATGTGACGAAAGCCAAGCAGCTGACCAACATGCGCGCCAGCGGTGCAGACGACAAGGCCCGCATCATCCCGCCCGTCATCTTCTCGCTCGAAGAAGCCTTGGAGTACATCAAGGAAGACGAATACGTTGAGGTGACGCCAAAGAGCATGCGTATGCGCAAGGTCATCCTCGACCATACGGCCCGTAAGCGGGCTGGACGCGACTGACGCACCGGAAGGAACGGCAGACGTAGCGACAGGAAGAACGGTCGCTGCGACAGGAATACCGCACAGCCGGGGAGGCCTACTGGCCTCCCCGGCTGTGTCGTTTTCAAGCCCTTGAGGGGCAGCGGCGGGCCTACCAGCTCACCTCGTCGCTGAGAATGACGCCATCGGCCGCGTCGTCGGCGGTGAACGTGTCGGCCTTATATTGCACGCAGAGCATCACGAGGGGTTCCGCGCCGTTGTTGCGCACAGAGCGGCGCCCAGCCT
>HF989206.1:2212-4886 GCA_000431275.1 Prevotella sp. CAG:755
CGCCGATGGGGAACACCTGCCCGTCCACTTGGAACTCCCCGTTCCCGCTAAGGAAGAAGTAGAGTTCCTCGTGCGTCTTGTGGGTGTGCAGGAAACCCGTCTCGGTGCCCGGAGCGAACACCTGGAACGAAAACTCGCCGCCCGTGGCACCCACAGCACTGCCGCCGAAGACCTTGCCGGGGATCTTCACGCCCGGGCCGAGCTGCAACTCATAGCCGCCAAGCTCACTCAACTTTCCGACACTGATAGCGCTGAAATGCTCAGCAGCCGCAATCTTTTCAATCGTTTTCATACGTTATTCTGTTTATAGTGAGACGATGTGCTGATAGCGTTTGCAGGATGCGAGTTGTCGGAGGGTAATATCCCCGTGGAGGTGGCTGTTTCCCCCTGGCCGTGTTTGCTGGTTCTGTCAGTTTGAACTAACTTTGCATCGCACTGCTGCTCTCTTTTTGATAGTGCAAAGGTAAACACTAAGAAACTCATCTGCAAGAACTTACACTGCGCTCACTAAGTTACCCGCAGCTCACTCTTGCTGTGAAACAAGCGATTAGAATGACAAAAAAAGTAGAAAAAAATTCCATCATAGAGGTCTGCCCCATCCGCAACGTCGTGGCGCGTTTCGGCAGTAAGTGGGCGCTGCTCATCATCCATCTTCTCAACGAGCAAAGCCCCGTCCGCTTCAACCAACTGGGCAAGCTCATCCCCGACATCTCCACCAAGATGCTCGCCGGCACGTTGCAGATGCTCGAAGCCGACGGTCTGGTGCGCCGGACGGTGTTCCCCGAGGTGCCCATCCGGGTGGAATACGAACTGACCCCTTTGGGGCAATCGCTTGTCCCCCTGATCCAGTCGCTCACAGCTTGGGCGCAAGAACACATGCCCGACATCCTCGCACACCGCAAGCGGTATGCCCGCCACCGCCCTGCCTGACGCCCCGGCGACTTGTCCGGCCGTCAGAACAGGTCGGCTGACAGGATTTTCCGGACGGCTGACTGAAAAAACGGGACGGCTGGCGGGATTTTCCGGATGGCTGATAAGGTGACCGGCTGCAATGCGCGGCGCGTCGGGGCAGCCGGGCAAGTCCCTCTTACGGGGCAGCAGGCCTTTTCACCGGTCTCGTCGGGGCGTTGCATTACCGTGCGGATACGAAAAACCGCTGCGTGCCTCAAAGGGCACGCAGCGGTTGAAGTTGTGTGTGGACGGTTTATCGTTTCAGCGCCTGTCGCAAGACGAACCATGCGTGCTGCCAGAGTGTTACGACGAGGCCGTAGTGATGCTGCATGATGTGGAAACGCTCGCGGAGGGAGGCTTTGTGGTGGCGGGTGGTCATACCCTCGTTCAGATAGTCGGCCACGACGATGCGGGCGTTGTGCACGGCCAGGTGCTGACGCTCGGCGGCGTAAAGGATGCGGACGCACCAGTCGAAGTCGGCCGAGTAGCGGTACGTGAGGTCGTAGGGGTAGAGCCGGGCAAGGTCGGTGCGGGCGAAAAAGGCCTGGTGGCAGACCAGCATGCCGTGGCGCAGCGAACGCCAGGTGAGCCGTTCGGGCGGCGCGAGGCGGCGGTGACGCAGGAAACGCCCCTCGGCGTCGACAATGTCGGTGTCGCCGTAGATAACAGCAGGGTAGGGCTTGCTGCCTGCCAGCTGGGCAGCCACGCATGAGAGTGTGTCGGCGCTGTGGAAGCGGTCGCCCGCATTGAGAAAGAGGATGAAGTGGCCGGTGGCCAAGTCGAGCGCCTTGTTCATGGCGTCATAGAGCCCGCGGTCGGGTTCGCTCAGGCAGGCCACTTCGTGGCGCACGGCGGCCACGCTGTTGCGCTCCTGGTAGCGGTGGACGAGTGCGAGCGTCTCGTCCTGTGAATTGCCGTCGATGATGAGGTGCTCTACGTGGGGGTAGTCCTGCTCTTCGACACTGGCTATGGTGCGCCCAAGGAGGGCGCCGGCGTTGTAGGTGACGGTGGCGATGGTGAATTTAAGCGGAGGTTCGTCCATATCAGGTGTTTAGCAGTTTTTCGTAAACGTCGATGTATGCGCCTGCCACGGCGCTTTCAGAGTAGGTGTGCTCGGCTTTGCGGCGCGCGGCGGCCTGGCGTTCGGCGTAATGGACGGGGTGGAGCGTGTCGAGAAGACCGCGGGCGAAGTCCTCACTGTCGCGGTAGGCTGCGAGGTAGCCGTTCTGACGGTGGTCAATCATTTGGGGCAGCCCGCCGACGTCGAAGCCTACGCAGGGCATCCCGCAGGCCATGGCCTCGGCGATGGTGTTGGGCAGGTTGTCGTGCAGGCTTGGCATGGCCAGCACGTCGGCTGCGCGGTAGTAGTCCATCATTCCGGCCTCGGTACTGACGTAGTCCACGGCTGTCACTGGGACGGGGACGCGCCCTGCGAGGCTGTCCGCTTCTCGCCCGACGGCCACGAGTTGCCAACTGTCGCGCACTTCGGGGTGGCTGGCGGCAAGACGCCCGAGGGCTTCGCATAGGTAGCCTACGCCTTTGAGCGGGCTGGTCACCTTGTAGGCGACGAAGAGGATGAGCTTGCGGTCGACGGGCAGGCCGAGACGTCGGCGCAGAGCAGTCTTGTCGCCGGGGCGGAAGCGGCGTGTGCAAATCGGGTTGGGGATGCTGGCCACGTCGTGGCCGGCGGTCAGCGGGCTGGCTGCGGCAAGGCCGGCGAGCC
>HF989206.1:4907-7669 GCA_000431275.1 Prevotella sp. CAG:755
GGGGAGCCAGTGGCTGCACGCCACGAACGACAGGCGAGCTCCGGCATAGGTCGTGGCTTTGCGGCGGAAGGTCGTAGCGGACATGTCGTGCGTCCCGCCGCCGTGAAGGAGCAGCTCGCAGTGGTGGCAGCCCGTGCGCCACTTCTCGCACTCGCGGGCATAGTGGCAGACGCCGGTGAAGGGCCACATGTCGTGCAGGGTCCAGACGACGGGTTTTCCGGTGCGGAGGATGCGCCGAAGGCCTCCGAGGGAGAGCATCCCTTGGTTGATCCAGTGGAGATGGATGACGTCGGCCTCTCGGAACTCAGGCAGGCGGGTGATGTCGACGCCTGTCCATGCGGGGTCGACGTCGAAGAGATGGTCGCGCCGGAAGCCATTGAGCGTCCAGATGGCGAGGCGTTCGGCGTAAAAGCTGGCCTGGTAGCGCCATGCGGCCGGCAGGCCGACAACTGTCGGGCGGTCGGACGTTTTCCGGGTTACGAGCATTTTGGCTTTCACACCGTTTCCGTTGAGTGCGTCAAGGAGACGCCCGGCGGCGACGGATGCGCCGCCGGTATGTTCCGAGGTGTTGACGAGCAGGACACGCATAGGAATGTCGTGGTGCTATACGGCCGTGATGAATTTGTACCAGGCGTTTTTCGTCACTTCGTCAGTGATCGACGCACGTCTGACGAAGTAGCGCCCCTTGTAGTCGATGGGGTGTACCTTGTCGTTCTCGATGGTGATCTCGCAGTAGAGGTGACGGTCAGCTGTCTTATAGAAATGGATGTGGAAGGCGTCAAGCATGTCCTCGCCGAAACACTGCTTTATCTTGTTGAGCCAGTTACGCGTGATGTAGTCGATGTCGCTCATCTTGGAGAGGTGGTTTTCCAAGCCGACCACTTGGAGCGTCTGGTCGTCGATGCCGACGCGGATGCGGCTGCTTCCACCTTTCTTGAAGTTAGAGGAGCACATGCCGGCCATAGTTTGGAAAATTTTCTCTTCCGAAGCAAACGAACTTTTGTTCTCGACGAAATCGCTTTCCATCTCTGGTGTATATTCTTTTTCCTCCATGCCGTTGAGCAGGTTCTCGCGCAGTACGCCGCGCACGATATCGTTGGCCGCGCGGAAGCGGTCCTCGCCGTGCTGTGTCTGCAACACTTCGGCGAGGTCGGGCATTTGCAGCGAGATGAGCTGCAAGGCGTTCATCGCGCAGGCGTATAGGAGGTTGTAGGGTACGTAGTTGGAATGTGCCTCGTTGTCGTTGTATTGGCGGGACTGCTGCTGGGGATAGGGATAGAGGCGCAAGTCAAGATAAAGCATGTAATAGGTCCCTTCCGTAGTTTCGAGCACGTCTTTTTCAAAGCAATGGTATGTCGTGCCGGTCACGATGCGTCGGCCTTTCAGGCTGATGGTTGGGATAAATCCTCTTTTCGTTCCGTCTTCTGACTCCATGAGAATGCCGCGAACCGGTCGTAAATCTTCTTTCAAGTACAGTTCTTTGGCTTCCTCGCCCTGTGCTACATAATTAGCGAAACTTCCTTTTACAAAATCGTTAGTCATCATTTTTTTATCTGTATGGTACATGAAATTTCGGGTGTTTCCGTCTTTCGCGGGTCAGCGTCGGGGCCACGTGTTGTGGCGTCCGCTGCCGAAAAGTCCGCCCAGCGCCGACCGCGGTGTGCGCTCGGGGGTGGGGTCGGGCTTGCGCAGTTCGGGATAGGAGATGCGCGTGTGGTAGACGGTTTTCAAACTTTCCACGAAAACCTCCTTGGCTTTCGTGATGTCGCTGAACGTGATCGGGCAGTTGCGGAAGTAGCCTTCGGCCACCTGTCCGTCGACGATGCGGTTGACGAGGGCCCGTATGCTCTCGTCGGTGAATTCTTTCAGGCTTCTCGACGTGGCTTCAACCGCGTCGGCCATCATCAGAATGGCCTGCTCGCGGGTGGAGGGGTTCGGTCCTGGATAGGTGAATAGGTCATCGTCGACAGCGACATCCGGGTGCTTGTTGACGTATTGTACGTAGAAGTATTTCACCTTGCTGCGCCCGTGGTGCGTGGCGATGAAGTCGCGGATCACTTTGGGCAGATGGTATTTTTCGGCCATGCGGAGGCCGTCAGTGACGTGACTGATGATGATGTTGGCGCTTTTGGCCTCATCGTTGATGGCGTCGTGGGGATTGACACCCGACTGGTTCTCGGTGAAGAATGCCGGATTAGCCATCTTGCCGATGTCGTGATAGAAAGCGCCGGTACGGACGAGCTGCACTTTCGCTCCTATCTTGTCGGCTACCTCGGCTGCCAGATTTGCCACCTGCATGGAGTGGTTGAATGTGCCCTGCGCGACTTTCGACATCCGTCGTAGCAGACTGTTGTTGATGTTTGTCAGTTCGACGAGTGTCACCGAAGAGGTGAACCCGAAGGCCCGTTCGATGAGGTACATCAGCGGGTAGGCGAACAGCAGGAGTACGCCGTTGACGATCAGGTGTGTGTAGAAATGCCGGTCGAGCGCCGAAGGCGACAGGCCTTGTGCAAGGTCGAATGCGAAAGCCGACAGCACCATTACCGCCGTCACCACAATGGCCGACCGCAGGAGCTGGGAGCGCTGCGAAAGTTCTTTAAGGCTGTAAACGGCCGTGAGTCCGCCCACCATCTCGACGATCAGGAATTCGTAAGGCCCATGAAGCGAGAGCGATGAGAGGATGAGCGTGACGGCTTGCGTGATGAAGGCTGTCCGCGAGTCCATGAAGATGCGCACGAATATCGCCACGATCGTGTAGGGTA
>HF989206.1:7723-33082 GCA_000431275.1 Prevotella sp. CAG:755
GACCATGACGGATGTGATGACCGGGAAGATCGTGATGAGCGAGAAAAGCAGCGCCATGCAATTAGGCGCGTTGTAATAGTCCTTACGGAACATTCCCAGGTAGGTGACGAAAAGGACAAGGATAATGATGACGAACACCGTCTGCCCAGCCGTCGTCATCCAGAGGCCGTCCGTGTTGTCCGTGCGCTTCAAGCTTTCTTGTTCAAGGGAACGCAATATATTATAGGTGCGCTGGTCGACGATTTCGCCCCGGTCGATGATTTTCTGGCCGCTCTGTACGAGGCCGCTGGCCGGCGAGACCATCGAAAGGAGGTCTTCATACATGGCGTGGCTTCGCAGGCTGTCGAATTTCAGGTTCGGTTCGAGGTAGTCGTTGATGTGGCAGCGGGCGAGCACCTCGCGCGAGAACGACACTGTGTCGGCCTGCATGATGTGTTGATAAGCCGAACGGATGGAGTACATGTCCTTGACGGGGCGCGAGGTGGCGTCGGTGCCGATCACGGTGCGCACAGCCGTTACGCCGTCGCGCCGCAGGCCTTCGATGTCGTCGCCCGAGAGCACACCGACACCGTAGATGTGATGGAGCAGGTCGGTCAGCCGGGGCAGCAGCGAGACAGGCACGCCTTTCATCCGCCCTTGGTAGAAATCGTTGCGCAGCGCCTTGACCATCTGGCTCTCTACGGTCAGGTCTACAAGGTAGTACGGTTGGTATTGCCGCAGGACGCTGTCTTGCTCCGTCTTGATTTCCGTGTCTGTCTTGGCTATCGGGAAGTCGTATGACGCGATCAGCTGTCCGTACTTCCATGGACGGTTGAGCTCGTACTCGTAACCGAAACGGTTTTCGCGGGGCAGGAAATACACAATCAGGACGACAGACGCCACGACGGCTATCGCCCGGACAAAGAAGTCCTTATATGAAAATTTGTCCATTCCTTAGAAAAATAAGCATCAAGGCCTAAGATGAAGCGAAGATACGACTTTTTGTTCACTACACCAAATCTCGTGCCAACCATAAGGCTGACAGGCCTGATGGCAGGCTGAAAAAAAAATCGTATCTTTGCCGACAGACATCTAAAACGCCTTACATTATGGATACATTGGAGAAGCTCTTTGCCGAGAAACTGCTTAAAATCAAAGCCATCAAACTTCAGCCCGACAACCCGTTCACCTGGGCGTCGGGATGGAAGTCGCCCTTTTACTGTGACAACCGGAAGACGTTGTCTTATCCGGCACTCCGCAATTTTGTCAAACTGGAGCTGAGCCGTCTTGTCATGGAGAACTTCCCTGACTGCGACGCCATAGCTGGTGTGGCCACCGGAGCCATCCCTCAAGGTGCGCTCGTGGCCGACGAACTCAATCTCCCGTTTGTCTACGTCCGCTCCAAGCCCAAGGATCACGGTCTTGAAAACCTCATCGAGGGCGAACTGCGTCCCGGGATGCGCGTCGTGGTGGTCGAAGACCTCATCTCGACCGGCGGCAGCAGCCTGAAAGCCTGCGAGGCCATTCGTCGCGACGGCTGCGAGGTGGCCGGCATGGTGGCCAGTTACACTTACGGTTTTGACGTGGCCAAGGAGGCTTTCCGTGCGGCCAATGTCGAGCTTCTCACGCTGACGAACTACGAGGCTGTCGTCGAGACGGCCGTGGCCACCGGCTACATCCGTCCCGAGGACGTCGCCGTCCTGCACGAGTGGCGAAAGGATCCGGCTCATTGGAACGCTTAACCACCGGATGCCATGAGCCTTACGAAATTTGAGAGCGCAGTCAAGCCGCTCAGCCATCCTCAGCAGACTGTCTACGGCTGGCTGTCGGACCTCCGCCATATCGAAGCCCTGCGCGAAAAGCTGAACGACCCTGCTGTCTTGCAACAGCTGGGCGAGCGTGTGCCCGGAACCGATGCGGAAAGCCTGCGTCGGCAACTCGAAACGATGACCTTAAGCGAAGATACGGTCACGATGGACTCTCCGTTGGGCAAGGTTACCCTGCGTATCGTTGAACGCGAGGCGCCCAAGTGCGTCAAGCTCGAAGCCGAAGGCTCTCCCCTTCCGCTCACCTTATGGGTGCAGGTCCTGCCGGTGGCCGACGGCGGGAGCAAGATGCGGGTGACGTTGGGCGCCGAAGTGAACGTATTTATGAAAGCCATGGTCAGCAAGCCGTTGCAACAGGCTGTCGACGGCATCGCCGACTTGCTGGCCAGCCTGCCTTACGGCGAATGAACCGGCCAGCTGCCTTTGGCGGCTGGCTTACTTATACACATTTCAACCATGCCTACGAAACTTTGGGAAAAGAATGTCCAGGTGAACGATGCCATCGAGCGTTTCACCGTCGGTCACGACCGTGAACTCGACCTTTATCTGGCGAAATACGACGTCCTCGGGTCGATGGCTCACATCACCATGCTCGAAAGCATCGGCCTGCTCACGGCCGACGAGCTACGCATCCTGCTGGCCGAACTCCGTACTATTTATGCCGAGGCCGACGCCGGGCGTTTCGTCATTGAAGACGGTGTCGAGGATGTCCACTCAGAGGTGGAGCTCCTCCTGACCCGGCGTCTTGGCGACGTCGGGAAGAAAATCCACAGCGGCCGCTCACGCAACGATCAGGTCCTCCTTGATCTCAAACTCTTCACCCGCGACAGAATTCGCGACGTGGCCGAACACGTCATGGCCCTTATTGGCGAGCTGCAAGCTCAGAGCGAGCGCTTCCGCGACGTCCTGATGCCCGGATATACCCACCTGCAAGTGGCCATGCCGTCGAGTTTCGGCCTCTGGTTCGGTGCTTACGCCGAGAGCCTGGCCGACGATCTCGTGCTGCTTGAAGCGGCCTACCGTACCACCAACCGCAACCCTCTCGGCTCGGCGGCGGGCTACGGGTCGTCGTTCCCGCTCGACCGCGAGATGACCACGCGACTCCTGGGCTTCGATTCGATGGACTACAACGTCGTCTATGCCCAGATGGGGCGCGGAAAGAACGAACGGACCGTGGCATTCGCCTTGGCGGGCATAGCTGGGACAGTGGCCAAGATGGCGTTTGACGCCTGCCTGTTCAACTCCCAGAATTTCGGGTTCGTCAAACTGCCTGACGAATGTACTACGGGGTCGAGCATCATGCCTCATAAGAAGAACCCCGATGTTTTCGAACTCATCCGCGCGCGCTGCAACCGCATCCAGTCGTTGCCGGAGCAGATCACGCTCATCATGAATAACCTTCCGGTCGGCTATTTCCGCGACTTGCAGGAGATAAAGGAGGTATTCCTCCCGGCTTTCGACGCCCTCACCGACTGTCTGGTGATGGCAACGTACATCATACACCGCATGAAGGTGAACGAGCACATCCTCGACGACACGCGCTACGACGCCATGTTCTCTGTCGAGGAAGTCAACCGGCTGGCGGCCGCTGGGATGCCGTTCCGCGACGCTTACAAGAAAGTGGGCCTCGAAATCGAAGCCGGTACGTTCGTCCCCGAGAAGCACCTCCACCACACGCATGCCGGGAGCATCGGCAATCTCTGTAACGACCGTGTCAAGGCTATGGCCGAGGCCACCTTTGCCCGCTTTGGTTTCGGGCGCGTGACGGAGGCGGAGCAAAAACTCTTGCAGCCATGAAACGTCTTGCGTGGCTGGCCGCATGGGCTGGTGTGCTCTTGGGGCTGACTTCTTGTGCGGACGAGGTGGACAGCGTCTATGCCAATTTCCGCGCTTCGTTCAACTTCTCGCCCGTCACGGCTGTCGTACCGCTCAACACGGCGGTCAACAACGCCGGGGAGTTCTGCCGTGTCTGGAAACAGAGCGACAGTTACTACTTCGACAATGCGGCGGGTCAGTCGCAAACCTATCCTATCCTGGCCACTGACGCCTACACCACATGGCAAACGCTTAGTGGATTTATCGTCGGGACGACCAACATTCCCGACATCGGTACCGGGCAGCTCACCCTCGTGGCCTATGACCTGGCCTGCCCCAACTGTTTCACGGAGAGCACCATCACGCGGCGCCTCGACTTCGATGGCGGGGGGGCTGTCAGTTGTGGCCGCTGCCACCGGACTTACGACCTCAACAATTTCGGTGTCGTGAGCAGCAGCGAAGGCGGCCGTTCGCTTTTCCGATACAGGGTGTATTTTGCCAGCAACCGGCTTGTCGTCCAGAACTGACGGCAGGGCGTCACGCCCGGCGGAAGAAAACGGTGTTGCCCCTCTCCGGCTTTTTTGAGGCTGCGGAGAGGGGCAATGCTTTTGCGTGAAAACCGATTGGGCCGGCGGGCCCATTCATTCTTTGCATGGAAACCTGTTGTCCTGCCGCTGCGTCGGGAATTCCTGTCGCAGTGACAGGAATTTCTGTCACTGCCCCCGTCCGGACGGTCACTGCACGAGTGGCAGCAGCGACTCCGGACGGATGTACAAAAAAATCCGGCACGCCGCAGCGCGGCATACCGGTTTTTTTCCGTGAATGAAGAAGTGCCTGGCCTCGGCCCGGCATCTGTTTAGTTCAGCGAGTCGGCCAGTTCGGAACCGGCTTTGAACTTCATCACTTTCTTGGCGGGAATTTGGATCTTGGCCTTGGTGGCGGGATTGATGCCTTCGCGGGCGGGGCGCTCCGTGACGGCAAACGTGCCGAAGCCGACGAGGGCCACCTTGTCGCCTTCCTTCATTGCGTTGGCAATGGTCGAGAGGGTTACGTCCAAAGCCTTCTTGGCGTCAGCCTTGCTCAGACCAGCGCCTTCTGCGATTGCAGAGATGAGTTCCGTTTTGTTCATAGACTACGAGGTTTTAGAATTTATAAGTAAGGAATTTGGTTTTTCGTAAGAACCTTGCGACAAATATAAGGCAACTTTCTGGGCTGTACAAAGGAAATGCCTTTTTTTTCGTTGCTTTGTTACAAAAATCGCCCTTTCTTGTTGTTCGCCGGCTTGCTCCTACGGGTGCATGACGCTTTCTGCCGTTTCCGGCGGGGTGTTTCCTGTTTGGACGCGGTGTGCCGCCCGTTTCTGCGTCAGCGGATGATGGTGATTTTTGCGGCGGCACCCTTCTTGCCGTCGGCGGTGGCAGTCATGACGATGTATACGCCCGAGGCGACGCGGTTGCCAGCCGGGCCGCGCCCGTCCCACGTGAAGGTGCCGTCGGCAGCCGTTCCGCCAGCCACAACGCGCCCTCCGGTTGTCGTAATCTTGACATCGGCGCCATAGGGGAGGCCGGTGATGGTGATGCGCCCGTAGTAGCCCGGCCGGACGGGGTTGGGATAGACGCGGATGTTGTCGGCGTCGATGGTGGCGTTCTCGGCTTCGGTGCCCACATGGTAAGCCACGATGCCGCGGTCCGTGCCGATCATGACGTCGCCTGTCTGCTCGTTCACGGCGATGGAGTAGATGAGGTCGGACGGCAGGGGGGAGTTTTCGGTAGTGAAGTGGTGGATGGTGGTCAGGCCGTCGGGCGAGGTCACAAAGACTCCGTCAGAAGCGGTGCCGAACCACTTGCGGTCGTTGCCGTCGACGGCGATGGCGTTGATGGGCACGCCGGCCAACAGATAGTCGGCGTAGTTCGTGCCGTCGTTGCGCGGCACTTTTACTTGGGTGACAGTGAAACTTTCGTCCATCCATTCTTCGGGACGGTCAATGCGGTACGGGCCTGTGGCGGTGCCGAACCAGATTTGCCCGCTGTGGTCTTCGGCCACGGATGTGGTGATGCTGAACGTGCAGAGCGTCCCGTCCTCGTTGTAGGCCGACGTGCGGAAGCGGCTTTGGTCGTCACTCTCGTCCTCAAAGGTGCCGTTCAGGTTGAGGCAGTAGAGGCCGGCACGCGACTCCTGTGCCGTGCGCCGCGAGGTGACCCAAATGAGTCCGCGCGAGTCGATGAGGATGCGTTCGCACTGTTGGAGCATTGTGAATTCTGGGTCGTAAAATCCTTTCCAACTGCCGTCAGGCCGCATTACCTGGAGCATCGTGTCGACTTCGTTGTTGATCATCCACAGGTTTCCTCCGGTGTCATAAGCCAGGCCGTCAGTACGCACGAGGCGGCGGTCGTTGCCCTGCATCGCCCGGAGCGGACTGTTGTCGAGGTTGTGGCACGCCACATAGTGGCCGTCGCGGTATTCAAAGAGGCCGCCGCCCGCCGCTGTGGCAAAATGGTGGGCGGGGTCGGCAGGATCCTGCACGACGCTGGTCAGATTCAGGTAGTTCGTGTTGGCACGTCGCGAGATGTCTTCGTCGGGGAAGTTATACCACGAGCCGGCTGCGTAGCGCATGAACGTGCCGGGGTAGTCGATGCCGGCGTAGTTGAGCGACCCTCCGGCCACCAGAAGGGTGTCGCCGGCGTAGGTCATGTAGTAGGAGTAGTCGTAGGCGGGGCTGTCGGGCGAGATGGGTGTGCCTTGTGCGGCGAGCGTGTCGGCCGCTGCGTCGGGGGCGTAGGCTTGCAGGCCGTTCAGTCCGCGCGAGGCCCAATAGGTGCCGCTTGCGGTGCGTGTCACGTCGTTGAAGTCGTTGGCCTGTTGCCATTCGGTCAGTTCCTCGTCGGCATCGAAGAGCAGCACGCGCGTCGCGTTGCCTGCCAGCATGTAGGTTGTGCCGTCGGAGTGGAGGTAGTTCACCAAGTGTCCGTTGGCAAGAGTGCGGGTGTTGTTCCTGTCGATGCGGTATATGCCTCCGCCAGTGCCGGCGGCATACAAGTAACCGCGGAAAGCCACCATCCCGCTGGCCGTGAGCGTGCGGTCGGCCACGGTCCAGTTGCGGCTGTCGAGCAGGTTGTCCGTGAGGCTGCCGCAGAGGATGCCGTCGGTCGTCGAGGCATACAGCTTGCCGTCGAAGACCGTTGTGGAGAGGGTGTTGCCTACGGCGTAGTAGTTGGCCAGCACGGCCTCGGCCACGTCGACGACCTCAACGCCGCCGCTGAGGGCGATGTAGGCCTGGCTGCCTTCGATGTCGAGGTTGTTCACGGTCTTTTCCGTCAGTTCGCTGTCGCGGAGCTGGGGGATGTTGGTGACGTCGCCGTTGTCGTGGAGCAGGTCGATGTTGGCGTTTTCGTAGACGATGACGAGGCATCTCTCGGCGCGGCAGTAGTCGATGTGGCTGATGCCCGCGTCGTTCAGGCCGTTTTGCCGCGAGAAAAGCTGTACCTCGCTTGTTGCCGCGTTGTAGCGGTAGAGGTTGGAGCTGCTGAGTGAGTAAATCCACTCGCCGGCTACGACGTTGCGTGTGGCGTCTTTGTAGGCCGGGAAAACAGTCCACTCGCCGATGCGGGCGGCGTGGGCGACGTGGGCGGCAACGGCGCAGAGAAGGATTGTGTACAGTGCTTTTCGTGCAGGCATGGCGTACGATTTTTAGTGGATAGACTGGTTCATTGGCGGAGGAACTCGCAGAGGCGGGCCACGGCACGGGCTCGGTGGCTGATGCGGTTCTTGGCTTCGACACCTAACTCAGCGAAGGTCTTTCCGCTGTCTTCTGGGATGAAGACAGGGTCGTAGCCGAAGCCTTCGGTGCCCCGCTTCTCGGTGGCGATGCTTCCCTCGACACGGCCGTCGAACAAGTGCTCCTCACCGTTAAGTATTAACGCGATAACGGTGCGAAATTGTGCACGGCGGCTGCTTTTTTCTTTCAAGGCGTCGAGGAGCTTGCGCGTGTTGGCCTCCGGGTCGTGACGGTCAGGGTAGGCGTAGCGTGCCGTGTGCACGCCGGGTGCGCCGTCGAGGGCTTCGACTTCGAGTCCGGTGTCGTCGGCGAAACAGTCGCAGTGGTAGTGTTCGTAGACGTAACGCGCCTTTTGCAGGGCGTTGCCTTCGAGCGTGTCGGCGGTTTCCGGGATGTCGGTGTGGCAGCCGATGTCCGCAAGGCTGACTATCTCGATTTCATCGCCCAGTATGGCGCGTATTTCGTCCAGTTTGTGGGCGTTGTTCGTAGCAAAAACTAATTTCCTTCTCATGCTTTCCTATATATTAATATGTGTAGGGCAGAAACGCGGACGGGGCGTCCGCTTGAAGCGGGGTGGTGCCTCCGTCCGCGTTGTGGGGACTGAGCGTGCCTGCCGGCTTTTCAGTCGCGATAGGCTTATTTCACCTTGATCTTGTCGAAGCCTTCACCGAAGACGCCGATGACTTTGCTTTGCGAGACAAAGGCGTTGGGATCGATGTGTTTGATGATGCGGAAGATGTTGGTGCTTTCGCGTTTTTTTGCCAGTACGACGAGCACCTTGCGCTCGTTCTTCGTGTACCATCCTTGGCCGTCGAGTACGGTTACGCCGCGTCCTGTCGAGCTGATGGCTGCGGCGATTTCGTCATACTGCCGCGAGAAGATGAGGAACTGCACTGACTGCCTGCCGCGATCCATTACGAAATCGAGCAGGAGGTTCGAGATGATAAGCGTGCAGTAGCCGAAGAGCAGTTTCTGGAAACTTCCGACGGGCGTGAAGATGCTTGACGTGATGATGACAATGTCGCAGAACATCATCATCTGCCCGAGCGTTACGTCGCGGTATTTGTTTACGATCGACGCGATAATGTCCGTGCCGCCTGTACTGCCGTTGTTCAGGAAGATGATGCCGAGTCCGATTCCTTCGAGGGCTGCTCCCATGACGCACGCCATGAACGCCTGGTCGCCCACAAGTTGCGGGAGGTTTTGTCCGCTGAGCTGGTAGACTTCGTCTGTGAGCGTTGGCAGCGCTTCTAACAACTCTTGAGCCACACCGAGCAGGAAGGTCAGCATGAATACGGCATAGATTGTCTTGATACAGAACTTCCAGCCCAGCACCTTGACCGCGACGATCAGGAGGAAGATGTTGACGCCAAAGTAAGTGAACTGGACGGGGAATCCCGGCGTGTAGAAAATCACGGCGCCCAAACCGGCCACGCCGCCCGTTGTGATCTGATAGGGCAGCTGGAAGAACGTGAAGCCGATGGCGTACATAATCAAGCCCAGCGTAATCGACAAGTAGTCGCGGGCTTCTTGGAAAACATTGATGCGGTAGGCTTTCATTTCTTTATGACGATATTGATGATACGCTTGGGGACCACGATGACCTTGACGACCTGCATGCCGTCGAGGTACTTGGCTGCCTGTTCGCTGGCCAGGGCTGCCTGTTCGATTTCTGCATTCGTGGCTTCGGCTGGGAAGTCCATAGTGAATCGCGTCTTGCCGTTGAACGACACGGAGAGCGTCACTGTATCTTCTTTCAGGTATGCCTCGTTGAATGTGGGCCACGGTGCGTCGCACACGGTCGCCGTGTGGCCGAGGCGTTCCCAAAGTTCTTCGGCCACGTGCGGCGTGAAGGGAGCGATGAGTGCAACGAGTGTTTCGAGAACTTGGCGCGAGTGGCATTTCTGGCTGCCCAACTCGTTCACTGCAATCATGAATGCGGAAATCGAGGTGTTATAGGAGAACGTCTCGATGTCTTCGCTCACTTTCTTGATGAGCTTGTGCAGGGTTTTAAGCGACTCTTTCGCGGGGGATTCGTCGTTGACGCAGAATGCGCCGTCGGCGTCGAAGAAGAGGTTCCAGAACTTCCGTAAGAAGCGGGCGCAGCCGTCGATGCCGTTCGAGTCCCACGGTTTGCTCTGGTTGATGGGGCCGAGGAACATCTCGTAGAGGCGGAGCGTGTCGGCGCCGTATCGGTCGATGATCATGTCGGGGTTGACGACGTTGAACATCGACTTGGACATCTTCTCGACGGCCCAGCCGCAGACATACTTGCCGTCTTCGAGCACGAAGTCGGCCGAGGCGTACTCGGGGCGCCATGCCTTGAACCGTTCGATGTCGAGGATGTCGTTCTCAACGAGGTTGACGTCGACGTGGATGGGTGTGACGTCATAGTTGTCTTTCAGGCCGAGCGAGACGAAGGTGTTGGTGTCCTTGATGCGGTAGACGAAGTTAGAGCGGCCCTGTATCATGCCTTGGTTGACGAGTTTCTGGAATGGCTCTTCGGTGCAACTGTATCCGTAGTCGTGGAGGAACTTGTTCCAGAAGCGGCTGTAAATCAGGTGGCCTGTGGCGTGTTCCGTGCCGCCCACGTAGAGGTCTACGTTCTGCCAGTAGTTGTCGGCTTCGGGGCTGACGAGGGCTTGGTTGTTATGCGGGTCCATGTAGCGGAGGTAGTAGGCCGACGATCCGGCGAAGCCCGGCATCGTGTTGAGCTCCAAGGGGAATACGGTGCGGTGGTCGATACGGCTGTTGTCCACCACGCGACGTGCCTCTGTGTCCCAAGCCCAGCGGGTGGCGTGTCCGAGGGGCGGTTCGCCGCTCTCGGTGGGTTCATAGGTTGTCACCTCGGGCAGTTCGAGGGGCAGGCATTCTTCGGGAATCATCTGGGGCATCCCGTCTTTGTAGTAGACGGGGAAGGGTTCGCCCCAGTAGCGTTGGCGGCTGAATATGGCGTCGCGCAGGCGGTAGTTGACTTTCACGCGGCCGAGGCCATGCTCGCTGACGTACTTTTTCGTGGCAGCGATGGCCTCCTTGACGGTCAGACCGTTGAGCGAGAAGTCGATGTAGGGCTTCACGCCGGGACGGGGTGAGTTGCAGACGATGCCTTCCTTGGCGTCGAAGCTTTCTTCGCTGACGTCGCAACCCTCGATAAGCGGGATGACGGGCAGGCCGAAGTGACGGGCAAAGGCGTAGTCGCGGCTGTCGTGGGCCGGGACGGCCATGATGGCGCCGGTGCCGTAGCCTGCCAGGACGTAGTCGCTCACCCAGATGGGGATGGCTTCGCCCGTGAGGGGGTTGATTGCTTCCGACCCGGTGAATACGCCGGTCACGCGGCGGTCGGCGATGCGCTCGCGCTCGGTGCGTTTCTTTGTGGCTTCGAGGTAGGCGTCCACGTCCGCGCGCTGGGCGTCGGTGGTGAGTTGTCCGACGAGCTCGCTTTCGGGAGCCAGCACCATGAACGTCACGCCGAACATCGTGTCAGCACGGGTGGTGAAGATGGTGAAGCGCGTGTCGCTGTCTTTCACTTTGAACTCTATTTCGGCTCCCTCCGAACGGCCGATCCAGTTGCGCTGTGTCTCTTTGAGCGAGTCGGTCCAGTCGATGGTGTCCAGCCCGTCGAGCAGGCGTTGTGCGTAAGCCGAGACGCGCAGGCACCATTGCTTCATCTTCTTCTGGACGACGGGATAGCCGCCGCGTTCGCTCACGCCGTCGACCACTTCGTCGTTGGCCAGCACCGTGCCGAGCTTCGGGCACCAGTTGACCATCGTCTCGCCCAGATAGGCAATGCGGTAGTTCATCAGCACCTGCTGGCGCTTCACGCTGTCCCAGCTGTTCCATTCCTCGGCCGTGAAGCTGAGTTCCTCCGAGCAGGCTGCGTCGATTCCCTCGGTGCCTTGGGCCGCGAAAACCGCCTCCAATTCCGCAATGGGGCAGGCGCGGTCGCGACGGCGGTCGTAGTAGCTCTCGAACATGCGCTCAAAGGCCCACTGCGTCCAGTGGTAGTACTGCGGGTCGCAGGTGCGGACCTCACGCGACCAGTCGAACGAGAAACCGATTTTGTCGAGCTGCTCGCGGTAGCGTCGTATGTTGTTCACCGTGGTGACGGCGGGATGCTGTCCGGTCTGGATGGCATATTGTTCGGCGGGCAGGCCGTAGGCGTCATAGCCCATGGGGTTGAGCACGTTATAGCCCTTCTGACGCTTGTAGCGGGCGTAGATGTCCGAGGCGATATAGCCCAGCGGATGGCCCACATGCAGGCCGGCACCAGACGGGTAGGGGAACATGTTGAGCACGTAAAACTTCGGGCGTGTCTTGTCTTCCGTCACGCGGTAAGTCTGGCGTTCAACCCATGCCGCATGCCACTTTTTCTCTATCTCTCTGAAATTGTATTCCATGACTGATTGGTTATTTCGTGCAAAGATAGTGCAAACGAGCGGAAAGCGCAGGGAAAAGCCGCAGGATTTTCACGCGCTTGCCCGAGTGCCGCCTGTCTTGGCGAAGCAAAGGGTGCAAACGAGCGGAAAGCGCAGAGAAAAGCCGCAGGATTTTCACGCGCTTGCCCGAGTGCCGCCAATTCGGATTGACGGCTTTCCGTCTTTTCTTCCAGCCGACCCGTAATTTCTGTCAGTGCGACGGGACTTTCAGTCGGCCGTCCCGTTCCGCGCAAGGGGGCTGTGGCCCGTCCGGGCCGACGGAAAAGCGGGCTTTCTCTTGCTTCGGCGCTCACCTTTCGCTATCTTTGCGCCGTCGAAACGGCCGCCAGTGCCGCATGCCAGTGGAAAACAAGGTGGCAGGGCGGAAAGAACACGAACAAACGCAGCACGATGAAAGTGATTGACCTGGGAGCCACGAACAGTGTGCTCAACCGTTATATGGCCCAGTTGCGCGATGTGGACTACCAGCGCAACCGCACCCTCTTCCGCGGCAACCTGCGCCGCATCGGACACGTCATGGCTTACGAGCTGAGCCGGACGCTCCGCTATTCCGACAAGACCGTTGTCACGCCGCTTGGCGAGAAGCGCGTCTCGACGCCCGACGACCACATCGTCGTCGGCACTGTCCTGCGCGCGGGGCTGGCTTTTCACGAGGGCTTTCTCGACGTGTTCGACGAGGCCGACAGTGCGTTTGTCGCAGCCTATCGCGAGGAAGGCCGGCGCGAGGACTTGAAGATCCGGCTCGAATACATCGCCACGCCGCAGCTCGACGGCTGCACCTTCCTGCTTGTCGATCCGATGCTGGCCACCGGCGGCAGCCTCGAACTGGCTTACAAGGCTTTCCTCGCCGGCGGCAAGCCGGGCCGCCTGCACATCTGTGCCGTCATCGCTGCCCAGGAAGGCGTCGACCACCTGTGCCGCATTTTTCCTTCGGACGACGTCACGCTCTGGTGCGCTGCCATCGACCCCGCCCTCAACGAGGCCGCCTACATTGTGCCCGGTCTGGGCGATGCGGGCGACCTCTCGTTCGGTCCTAAACGTAGTTTTTCCAAAGACTGACGCCCGGAACCGCCGTCCGTAACCTGCGGCTTCACGACCTGCAACGGTTTCCTGCGGCCTGTCCGCTTTTTCTGTTTCCTTTCCGAAAAGCAGAGAAACGACGGCCGCTTCTCCATTTTTATCCACACCCCCGAAAGACATGATGGGAAAGTACAGACAACGCATCAGCAGCGGCATTGTCATGCCGTTGCAGCAATTCATCAAACGTGAAAAGTCGGCCGGCATCGTGCTCGGCCTGAGCATCGTGGCGGCCATGGCCTTGGCCAACTCGCCATGGAGTGAGGCCTATTTCCACCTCTTCGAACATGAGTTCGGCTTTGTCGTCGACGGCGAGCCATACCTCAACTATTCGCTCCATCACTGGATTAACGACGGGTTGATGTCGATGTTCTTCTTCGTGGTGGGGCTCGAATTGAAACGCGAGTTCATCGGAGGCGAACTGGCCGACCCGCGCCACACCGTCCTCCCCATCGGCGCCGCCGTGGCGGGGATGCTCGTGCCCGCTCTCATCTATTCCGCGTTCAATCTCGGGACGTCTGCCGCCGGCGGATGGGGAATCCCGATGGCTACCGATATTGCCTTTTCGCTCGCCATAGTCTACGCATTGGGCGATAGGGTTCCGCTCGTGGCCAAGGTGTTTCTCACGACGCTTGCCATAGTGGATGATCTTGGCGGCGTTGTGGTCATCGCCCTTTTCTATACGTCAGAGATTTCGCTCGTCAATCTCGGCGTGGGCGTGGCTTTCCTCGCAGTGATGTTCACGGCCAACAAAATGGGTGTCAAAAATGTTGTTTTCTACGGTCTGCTGGGCATCGGCGGCGTCTGGACTGCGTTTTTGATGTCCGGTATCCACGCTACGATTGCCGCCG
This sequence comes from Prevotella sp. CAG:755, assembly GCA_000431275.1. Classification (GTDB taxonomy): domain Bacteria; phylum Bacteroidota; class Bacteroidia; order Bacteroidales; family Bacteroidaceae; genus Alloprevotella. The sequence goes on from HF989206.1 coordinate 21,483, forward strand.
TGCTGGCCGCATTCATGATACCGGCCGACGCCCGCCTGCCCGAGGCCGAATACCTCCGACGCGCCGTCCGCCATTTGCGGGTCTTTGCGGGTTTGAAGCCGAACGGCGTCTCGACGCTCGACGAGGAGCAGGTGGAAGTCATGGCACAGATGCGCGGCGACACGCGTGACGCCATCCCGCCTTCGCAGCGGCTGGAACATGCGATGCATCCCTTTGTCTCGTTCGTCGTCATGCCTGTTTTCGCGTTGGCCAACGCTGGTGTGTCGTTCGCCGGGCTTGATGCCGGGACGGTCTTCTCGACCCATGTTGCCGCGGGCGTCGCAGTGGGCTTGCTGGCGGGCAAGCCGTTGGGCATCGTGCTTTCGACGCTGCTGCTCACGCGGCTGGGCGTGGAACGGCCTGCCGGCCTGACGTGGCGGCGTGTCGTGGGGCTGGGCTTCTTGGCGTCGATTGGATTCACGATGTCCATGTTCATCTCGACGCTGGCTTTCACCGACGCCACGATGCTTCTGCAAGCCAAGCTCGGCATTTTTGCGGCGTCGATAGTTGGCGGAGCCGTAGGATACAGGCTCCTGAAATGAAAAAGCCCGGAGGGAGGCCGTTAGCGTGGTCTCCCTCCGGGCTTCTATGGGGTGGCTTAGTCCTGTTTCGCCGGGGGCGGGTCGAATGGCGCGCGGAATGTGCAGCCGTTGCGCCACTCCGAGCAGCCGTAGGCCGTGTGCCCCCGGATGACCGTGCCGCGGCCGCAAAGCGGACAGGGCTGCCCTTCGCGGATGGCGTCGTGGCGTGCGGCCGGTGTGTGTCCCGGGGCTTTCCCCCTGGCCGCCGTGGCCTTCTTGCCGGAGGCTTTCTTTTTCTTTCCTTCGGCGGGCGTCACGCGGCTGTCGTCGCTTTCCGCATTCTCTTTGGCAGCCTTGCGCTTCGGTTTCGCTTCTTCCGGCTCGACGGTGACGCGGCGGCTCGTGTTGTCGGCCAGGACGTCGAGCACGAGCTGACCGACCATCGTCTTGAGTTCGTCGATGAACTGCCTCGTGTCGTATTCCCGGCGTTCGATGCTCCGCAACTTTTTTTCCCAGATACCTGTCAGTTCCGCGCTTTTGAGCAGCTCTTCCTTGATGAGGCTGATGAGTTCGACGCCGGTCGCCGTGGCAACGAGCGCCTTGCGCACCTTTTTGATGTATCGTCGCCGGAAGAGGGTCTCGATGATGGCCGCGCGTGTCGAAGGACGTCCGATGCCGTTCTCTTTGAGCGCCTCGCGCAGTTCCTCGTTGTCGACGGTTTTTCCGGCAGTTTCCATGGCGCGCAGCAAGGAGGCCTCGGTGTAGGGCTTGGGCGGCGTGGTCATTTTCTGGGCCAGTTTGGGTTCGTGGGGGCCGCTTTCGCCCACGGTGAAGGCCGGCAGGGTGCGCTCTTCGTCGTCTTCCTTCTGTTCGTCGGCATCCTCCTCTTTGTCGTGAGCGAAGACGTCGCGCCATCCCGGCTGGGTGATTTGCTTGCCCGACACCTTGAAGGGAATGTCGGCGGCCTGGCCCAGAACGGTCGTGGTCAGGAAAAGACAGTCGGGGTAGAACGAGGCGATGAAGTGGCGTGCCACGAGGTCGTAGACCTTTCTCTCCTCGGGCGTAAGGGCACGGGCTGGAACTCCGGTGGGGATGATGGCATGGTGGTCGGTGACTTTCGACGAATCGAACACCTTTTTGCTCTTCTTCAAGGGCTTTCCGCGCAGTGGGGCAAGCAGGGCGGCATAGTCAGTGAGGCCGTTGAGGATGCCGGCACACTTGGGATAGATGTCGTCGCTCAGGTAGGTGGTGTCGACGCGAGGATAGGTCGTCACCTTCTTCTCATAGAGGCTTTGGATGAGCTGTAAGGTCTGGTCGGCCGAGTATCCGAACTTGCGGTTGCAGGCCACTTGCAGCGCGGTCAGGTCGAAGAGGCGCGGCGGAGCTTCGCTGCCCTTCTTGGCCGTGACGTCGGTCACTTTGAAGTCGGCCGCTGCCGCTTTTTCAAGGGCCTGGCGTCCCTCGCCCTCACTGCTGAAGCGGCCTTTTGTGGCTGTGAAGACGGTCTGGCGGTAAAGTGTGGTGAGCACCCAGTAGGGCTCGGGTTTGAATTGCTCGATTTCTTGTTGCCGTCGCACGATGAGGGCGAGCGTGGGGGTCTGCACGCGGCCTATGGACAGCGGGCCCGCGCCCTGTCCCTGCTGGCCGAATTTGAGGGTGTAGAGGCGGGTGGCGTTCATGCCTAAAAGCCAGTCGCCGATGGCACGGGCCAGTCCGGCCTCGTAGAGCGACTGGTATTCCGACTGGTCTTTCAGTGTGTTGAACCCCTCGCGGATGGACTCTTCGGTGAGCGAGGAAATCCACAGGCGCTTCACCGGGCAGGTAGCGCCGGCTTTCTGCATCACCCAGCGTTGGATGAGCTCACCCTCTTGGCCTGCATCACCGCAGTTGACGATGCAATCGGCGTTCGCCATAAGGCTTTGGATGACGGCAAACTGCCGGGCGATGCCCCGGTCGGCTTTCAGGCGGATGCCGAAACGGGCGGGGATGAGGGGGAGCTGGCCGAGCGTCCAGCGCTTCCAGACGGGGCTGTAATCCTCGGGGGCTTTCAGTTCGCAGAGGTGACCGAAGGTCCACGTCACTTGGTAGCCGTTGCCTTCGAGGTAGCCCTCGTGGCTTGTCGTGGCGCCCAGCACGTGGGCGATGTCGCGGGCGACACTCGGTTTTTCAGCAATGCAAACAATCATGGTCGTAGTCGGTTGTGAGACAAAAGGCTTGCGTGTCGGTCCTGAACGCCTCGGCTACAGCGGGGGCCATGCGTCCGGCGTCACCCTCGCGGAGCCCGGTGGCGCTGAGCAGCCAGACGCGGTCGGCCATGCGCAGGGCGAGTTCGACGTCGTGCGTGGAGACGAGGATGGCTTTCCTCTCCGTATGCGCCAAGCGGGCAAGCAGGCTGAACAATCCTTTTTTGGCCGGGAAGTCGAGGAAGGCTGTCGGTTCGTCAAGCAGGATGGCCGGTGTCGACTGAGCGAGGGCGCGTGCCACCATGGCCCGCTGGCATTCGCCGTCGCTCAGCGTGCGGACGGGGCGGCGTTCCATGTCCTCGATGGCTGCCAGGCGGAGTGCCCTGCGCACTACGGCGCGGTCGGCTTCGGAGAGCCGCCCGCTGAATCCGGTGTAGGGCGTACGACCTAAGGCGACGAGTTCGCCCACGTGCAGGTAGTCCGTCTCGGGGCGCCCTGTCAGCACGACCGCCACGCGCCGGGCACGCTCTTCGGGCGGGAGGCTGTCGATGGGCACGCCGTCGATGCAGACGCGGCCTGCCAGCGGTTCAGCCAGTCCGGCCATCGTGCGCAGCAGGGTCGATTTTCCTGCGCCGTTCGTGCCCAGCAGGCACGTGAGCGCGCCCGGTGCCAATGTTCCGCACAGTCCCGTCGAGACGGGATGCGTGCGGTGGCGCGAGCGGTAGCCGGGGCAGAGGTTGTCAAGCGTGAACATGAGCGGTAGCCGGTGCAGAGGTTGTCAAGCGTGAACATGGCTGCAAAGGTAGTCATTTTCCGTCAGACGGCGAGAAGGCCGTTCCGCCTGTCTCCCTGTCCGGATTTCCTATCGCCGTACCTGTGGATCCTGTCGCTACGCTCGTTTTTCCTGTCGCCGTACCTGCGATTTCTGCCACGTACAGCGTGAAAACCCTTCCCGTATGTCCCGTATTTGGCCGTCTTGTGCTATTTTTGCCCATAGAACGAGAAAGACAAAACCGCCTGACGATGTACAGACCTCTTACCGATGCTGAAATACGGCAGCTTGAACATCAGGGCTGCCGCGCCGACGAATGGGCGGCCGTGCGTGTGGCCGATGCGTTCCGCCCTGAGACAGTGGCCATGGTGCGCTTTTGCGGCGACGTCCGCCTGGGTGAGTTCGGCCGGCCCGTCGAGCTGGCGCCTGGTGTCCGTGTCCCTTCGGGCGTGACCCGTGCCGTGTTGTCCGACTGTACCGTCGGCGACGGCTGTCTGGTCCGCGATGTCGGCTGCTACCTGCATGGCTACCGCCTCGACGACGGCGCAGTGGTGATGAACTGCGGGACGCTTTCGGCCGATGCTGATGCCGAATTCGGCATGGATGGGGCGATGGCCGAAGCCTCCGACGACACGCCTCGCCGCGTGGCCGCCTGTGACGGGTTGCAGGCTCCGATGGCCGCCCTGATGCTGGCCGAGTCGCCCGCTGCCGTGGCCATGCGCCGCCTGGCCGCCCGCAGGGCTGTGGCGTGGGCGTCGGAAGAGCGCAACGTCGTCGGGCGCGGGGCCGTCGTGGCCAACACGGTGCGCCTTGTCAACACCTACGTGGGCGATGCCTGTGAGGTGAACGGCGCGTCGGCGCTCAACGAGTGCGCCCTGCTGAGCACCGACGAAGCTCCGGTGTGGGTCGGGGCAGGCGTCATTGCCGAAGACACCGTGGTGGGCGCCGGCTCGACGCTCGATGGAGCTGCACGCCTTTACAATTGCTACGTTGGCGAATACATCCGCGTGCGGGGCGTGCAGGCCGCACGCCGATGCTTCTTTGCCGAGACTCCGCCCGACCACGGTACGCCCGAGATGCCTGCCCTGCGGCTTGATGCCGACGGCTGGACGCCCGAGCGGCCTGCTTTCCGGCGGATGACGCCGATGGCCTACGACGAGGCGGTTTCCGACGTAGGGCCGGGCGACGAGACATGCGGCGCCTACCTCAGAACACTCCTTGATGCCTACATGCTGACGCCAGCCGGCATGAGGGGCGACCTCCTTCCGCGCAGTGCCGACGGCCCTGGCGAATGGGTAGCGCCCGGCGGACGGCTTATGCCCCGCAGTCTTTGGGACGCGTGGACCGAAGATTTGGCGGCTGGCTACTACGCCACGTTTGCCGAGGCCGCTTCCGCCCTCGACGACTTGCGTGCCATGCAGGCCGACTGCCTTTGGGCGTGGACCTACGACCGCCTGTTGCGCCGTTACGGCCTCGACACGCTCACTCCTGACGACGTCGCCGACATCCTGCGTGGCTGACGGCTGCCGCTGCCAAACTTTTCGCGCGGCGGACTGTTTCCGGCGGATAAAAAAGTAGTAACTTTGCAGAGGCAGGAAGAAATCCCGGCTTGCATACCGCACCCGGGGTGCGCCACAGTCCTGTCGCGAAGAGGACAAAACAATTTTGAAAAAATACCATTGTTATGGCACAAACACCTGAATTTAAGTATGCGCCCATGTTCCAGCTGGGCAAAGACGAGACTGAGTATTACCTGTTGACCAAAGACTACGTCTCGGTCGGCGAGTTCGAGGGTAAGCCCATCCTGAAAGTAGCACCCGAAGGCCTCACCGCAATGGCTAACGCAGCCTTCCGCGACGTTTCGTTCCTCCTGCGCCGCGCGCACAACGAGCAAGTGGCCAAGATTCTTTCCGACCCGGAAGCCTCGGCTAACGACAAGTATGTCGCGCTCACCTTCCTGCGCAACGCCGAAGTCTCGGCCAAAGGCCAGCTTCCCCTCTGCCAAGACACGGGAACGGCCATCATTCATGGCGAAAAGGGACAGCAGGTCTGGACCGGCTTCTGCGACGAAGAGGCCCTCTCGAAAGGCGTCTATAAAACCTACACCGAAGAAAATCTGCGCTACTCGCAGAATGCTCCTCTCACGATGTACGACGAGGTGAACACGAAGTGCAACCTGCCCGCCCAGATCGACATCGAGGCTACCGAAGGTATGGAGTACCGTTTCCTCTGCGTCACGAAGGGTGGTGGCTCGGCCAACAAGACCTACCTCTACCAAGAGACAAAAGCCCTGCTCAACCCTGACACACTCATTCCCTTTATGGTCGAGAAGATGAAGACGCTCGGCACGGCCGCTTGTCCGCCTTATCATATCGCGTTCGTCATCGGTGGAACTTCGGCCGAGAAGAACCTGCTCACCGTGAAGCTCGCCTCGACGCACTATTACGACAACCTGCCCACCACGGGCGACGAGACAGGGCGCGCTTTCCGCGATGTCGAACTCGAAAAGCGCATTCTTGAAGAGGCACACAACATCGGTCTCGGCGCCCAGTTCGGCGGGAAATACTTCGCCCACGACGTGCGCGTCATCCGCCTGCCGCGTCATGGCGCTTCCTGCCCCGTGGGGCTTGGTGTCAGCTGCTCGGCCGACCGCAACATCAAGTGCAAGATTAACAAGGATGGCATTTGGATCGAGAAGATGGACGACAATCCCGGCAGCCTCATCCCGGCCGAACTGAGGGAGGCCGGCGAAGGCGACGTGGTACGTATCGACCTGAACCGTCCCATGCCGGAAGTGCTCGCCGAATTGACAAAGCATCCTGTGGCCACGCGCCTCAGCCTGAACGGCACCATCATCGTGGCGCGCGACATTGCGCACGCCAAGATCAAAGCACGTCTCGATGCGGGCGAGCCGATGCCGCAATACCTCAAAGACCACCCCGTATACTATGCCGGTCCTGCCAAGACGCCCGCAGGCATGGCCTGTGGGTCGATGGGGCCGACGACGGCCAATCGTATGGACCCGTATGTCGATCTCTTCCAAAGTCACGGCGGCAGCATGATCATGCTGGCCAAAGGTAACCGCACACAACAGGTGACCGACGCCTGCAAGAAACACGGTGGCTTCTACCTCGGTTCGATCGGCGGTCCGGCAGCCATCCTCGCCCAGAACAATATCAAGAGTATCAAGTGCCTCGAATATCCCGAACTGGGCATGGAAGCTGTCTGGCAGATTGAGGTGGAAGACTTCCCCGCTTTCATCCTCGTCGACGACAAGGGCAACGACTTCTTCAAGCAAATCAAGCCCCGCTGCGCCTGTCACTGACAGCCGCCGCTGTCCATCTGCAAACAGCCGGAAGATGCACCCCAGCGGGCAGCCTTCCGGCTGTTTCTGTCACTGCGACGCTTCTTTCTGTCGCTTTGAGTGTTTTTACTATCACTGCGATGTGATTTAGTAGGTAAATAATGTGTAAAATACATAATATGATTCACAGGGCACTTTCTTTTGGCGGGACGCTTTTGCTCCTGCTGATGTGGGCTGGAATGGCTACTTTTGTCCCCGCAGTTTCTCAAACGCTTCCGCCGGCAAGGGCCGACACCGTCCGCGCCGCCAAAGTGCTCTCGTGGGCTGTGGAAGGCGAGGCCGACAGCCTCGACAGAGCCATCGTGCCCGTCATGCGGATCCATCTCAGCGGGAAGCAAATCACGGGAGCCTTCACCCATTTCCTGACGAGCTTCGGGCCGTATGAAGGCCACGGCGCGTGGCAGCAAGAAGAGGTGTCCGGCTTGAAGCGCTATGCGGCGCCCATCCGTTTCGGCAGCCGTGAGTTTGAATTTCAAGTGGCGTTGGATTCGGCCGGAATGGTGAACGGGATTTTCATCCGTCCGGCAAACTTCCCGACGTCCGTGCTGCCCGTCAAAGACAAGGAACCCGGAGTGTCGGCCACGGACAAGGCCGCTGAACCCGGCCTGACCGAGCGGCCTGTGACGGTTGTGACCGGCGATGTCCGCCTGCCCGGCACGCTTACGTTTCCTGCCGACACGACAGACGGTGTGCCCTGCGTGGTGATGGTGCAAGGTTCCGGCCCTTCCGACCGTGACGAAACGGTCGGGCGTTACCATCCTTTCCGCGACATCGCCCATGCACTGGCTCGGAAAGGTATCGCCACCCTGCGTTACGACAAGCGGACGTTCTGCTACCGTGATTCGCTCCACCTGCCGGCTGATTACGACGGCGAGACCGTCGACGACGCCGTCTCCGCCCTCGCCCAGGCCGCAGGGCAGGCCGGTGTCGACGCCGACCGTGTCTACCTGCTCGGTCACAGTCTTGGAGCAATGCTCGCACCGCGCATTGCGCAGCGTGCCGGCCGGTGTCCGGCAGGGCTCATCATGCTGGCTGCACCGGCGGAAAAGCTCACCGTCGCCTTGCGGCGTCAGCTGCGTCACATCAGTCAGCTTCACGGACAGCCGGATACGGCGGTGGAAGCACAGTATGAAGCCATAGTCTGCACGCTTCCCGTGAGCTATCTGGCTTTCGACGAGACTTACGATCCCATCGTCACGATGAGCCGGCTCGACGGTCTGCCCGCCCTTTTCCTTCAAGGCGGCACCGACTATCAGGTGACGACGGAGAGTTTCGGAAAGTGGCGGGCGGCTTTCGGCCACCGTGGCAGAACGGAATTCCGGCTTTATGAAGACCTCGGCCACCTGTTCGTCGCCGGACAGGCGAAAGGGGAAGGCGTCGAAACAAGTCAGGAAGCAAGCGTGGATGTCCGCGTGACTGACGACATCGCCCGTTGGATACACCGTCAATAGGCACAGGAAGCAGAAAGTAAGTGCGGCGGATTCCGATTCGCCGTTTTTGTTGTAACTTAGCCGCCGTAATAACGTTAAGACATACTGACAGTGACACCTATCCGTAGTTTTTCCTCCTTGCCTTCTCTGATGAAAGAAAGCGGCGGGCGTTGTGTGGCCGTCGTCTGCCCCTATGATGCAGCCACCCAGGAGGCCGTCTGCCGTGCTGCCGCGGAGGGCATTGCTCGCGTAGCGCTTGTGGGCGAGGCTGCCCGAATCAGTCGGCTCGACGAACTGCTCGCGTTTTCAGGGCGCGTCACACTGGTTCCGGCCACTACACCCGAAGAGGCCGCCAGCGTGGCCGTCCGCATGGTAAGGCAGGGTGAGGCCGATGTCGTCATGAAAGGCCTGCTGAACACCGACACCCTCCTGCATGCCATTCTTGACAAGGCGTGCGGCCTGCTGCCGCCCGGACGTGTCCTGACCCACGTCATGGCCGCCGAGCTGCCCGGTTTCGGGCGTTTGCTCTTCGCTTCTGACGTGGCCGTCATCCCGCAGCCCACCCTCGACCAGCGGTGGGCCATCCTTGGCTACGGGGCCGCCGTCTGCCGCGCTTTCGGCATCGGGCATCCCCGCATGGCCTTGCTCCACTATTCGGAGAAAGTCAGCGAGCGCGTCCCGCTGACCCTCGACTACCGCGAACTCATCCGCCGCGCCGATGCCGGCGGCCTGGGTGACGTCACGGTCGACGGCCCTCTCGACCTGCGTTGCGCACTCGACGTCGCGAGCGAGCGCATCAAGGGCATCGAGTCGCCCCTCGGCGGCGAGGCCGACTTCCTGCACTTCCCCGACCTCGAAGCGGGCAACCTGTTCTACAAAGCCACTACGCTCCTCTGTCGCGCCCCGGTGGCCGGCATGTTGGCCGGGGCGGCGTGTCCTGTCGTGCTCAGTTCGCGCAGCGACGGCGCCGGCGACAAGTATCTCAGCTTAGTCTTCGCTCTCTTTGCGGCTGCCCGCATGGAGGGCTATGGCCGCGTAAGCCTTTCCTGATAATCCGACGTACATGTACATTCTAGCCATCAATCCCGGGTCCACCTCGACCAAGATTGCCGTCTATGACGACGAGAAACCGATCCTCCTCCACACGATTCACCACAGCGTGGAGGAACTTTCCGCCTTCGTCCATCTGACCGACCAGTACGCTTTCCGTAAGGACCTTATCCTGGCTGAGCTGCGCCGTGTCGGCATCCCTTTCCGTTTCGACGCCATTATCGGGCGCGGGGCGCTTACGAAGCCCATCACGGGGGGCGTCTATGAAATCAACGAGGCCATGCGCCGCGATGCTGAGCAGGCGCCCCGCAAGCACGCCTGTAACCTCGGTTGCCTCATCGCCGCCGAGCTGGCCGCACAGCTGCCCGGATGCCGCGCCCTGACGGCTGATCCGGTCGTGGTGGACGAACTCGATGACATCGCCCGCCTCACGGGGTCTCCCCTGCTGCCGCGGCGTTCCATCTGGCACGCCCTTAACCAGCGCGCCATTGCCCGCCGTTATGCCCGCGAGCATGGCCTGCACTATGAAGACCTGAACCTCATCGTCTGTCACCTCGGTGGAGGCATCACCGTGGCTGCCCACCGTCAAGGGCGTGCCGTCGACGTGAACAACGGCCTTGACGGCGAAGGCCCCATGTCGCCCGAACGGGCCGGCACGCTCCCCACGGGCGAACTCATCAACCTCTGTTTTAGCGGCCGCTTCACCCGCGAGGAACTCCTGCGCCGAGTCTCGGGCCATGCCGGCTTGGTGGCTTATCTCGGGACGACGGACATGAAAGAAATCCTCGCGCGCATCGAAGCCGGCGACGAACAGGCACGCCTTGTGGTCGACGCCATGATCTTCCAGATAGCCAAGGCCATCGGCGCCGAGGCCACCGTGCTCTACGGAAAAGTCGACGCCATCCTCATCACGGGAGGCATAGCCTATGCCCCTATATCACCCAGCGCATCCGCGAACGCGTCCGCTTCATCGCCCCCGTCGCCGTGTTCCCCGGGCAGGACGAGATGCAGGCTCTTGCGATCAACGCCCTCGGCGCCCTGCGCGGCGAACTCGAAGTGAAGACCTATGCCTGACTCCCGGCTTCGGGGCGCTACGGTCGCAGTGAGCGTTTTTTCAGTCGCTGCTTCCGTAAAAACTGTCGGCGTGCCTGTTTTTTGTATCCGGCTGGTAGCCGGTGTACGACGTATGGAGTGAATTATGTAATTTTGCCACACTCATGACCGAACCGTCACTTAAAGAGAAAACTGCCCGGGGCCTTCTGTGGGGAGGGCTGTCGAACGGGCTGCAACAAGGGCTGAACCTTTTGTTCGGCATCCTGCTGGCGCGCATGCTGACGCCGGCGGACTACGGCATGGTGGGCATGCTGACCATCTTCTCGCTCATTGCGGGCACGTTGCAGGAGAGCGGTTTCATCTCAGCCCTGGCCAACCGTCGCGAAGTCAGCCAGCGCGACTACGACGCCGTCTTCTGGTTCAGTGCGGGCGTGAGCCTTGTGCTTTATGTCGTTCTCTTTTTCATGTCGCCGCTCATCGCGCGCTTCTATGGCGAACCGGAACTGACACCGCTGGCGCGCTATTCGTTCCTCGGCTTTCTCATGGCAAGCCTCGGCACGGCGCCGTCGGCCTATCTTTTCCGCAACCTGATGGTCAGGCAGAAAGCCCAGGCAGCTGTCGTGGCCCTCGTCCTTTCCGGGACGGTGGGCGTGGCGCTTGCCTATAACGGGTTTGCCTATTGGGGCATTGCTACGCAGAGCCTTGTCTATACGGCTACGGTGACGGCTTGTTATTGGATCTTTTCGCGTTGGCGGCCTACACTGCGTGTCGACTTCCGTCCGCTGCGCGGCCTCTTTGCTTACAGCAGCCGCCTGATTGTGACAAATCTCTTTACGCATGTGAACAACAACTTCTTCTCCGTCATCCTCGGCCGCTTCTATACGGGCGCGGACGTGGGCAACTACAATCAGGCGAACAAGTGGAACACGATGGGCCACTCCCTCATCTCGGGCATGGTGGGCGGTGTGGCCCAGCCCGTGCTGGCCCAAGTGGGCGACGACGCCGGCCGACAGGCCCGCGTTTTCCGCAAGATGCTGCGTTTCACGGCGTTTGTTTCCTTCCCTGCCATGCTGGGGCTTTCGCTTGTGGCTCCCGAGCTGATCACCATCGCCGTCACCGACAAGTGGGCAGCCAGTGCCGACATCCTGCGCCTGCTCTGCGTGGGAGGGGCGTTCGTGCCGGTCACGA
>HF989206.1:33111-38261 GCA_000431275.1 Prevotella sp. CAG:755
ACGACGCTCTATTCCAACCTCATCCTCAGCCAGGGACGTTCGTCATGGTTCATGCGCAGCAACATCGTTCAGGGGCTCGTGCAGCTCGCGGCGGCGCTACTGCTCTACCGTTTCGGACTCTATGTGATGTTTTCTGTCTATGTGGGCATCAACATTGCCTGGCTCCTCGTCTGGCATACCATGGCGCACCGGACGCTCCGTCTTACGCTGTCCTGTGCCATGAGAGACATCCTGCCTTTTGCCGCCGTGGCTGCGGGGGCGATGGCCGTGGCTCACCTGGCAGCCGCCCCGTTGTGTTCCGTCTATGCCGTCTTTGCGGTGAAGGTCGTCGTGGCCGCCGCTGTCTATGTCGGTGTGATGTATCTCTTCGGCGCCGCCACGCTGCGCGAGAGCATGGACTATTTATTCAAAAAGCGTAACCGCCATGATTAGCATCGTCATCCCCCTTTGGAACAAAGCACCCTATGTCCGTCGCTGTCTTGATAGCGTGCTGGCGCAGACCTATGGAGATTTCGAGGCCGTCGTGGTCGACGACGGAAGCACCGACGACGGTCCCGACCAGGTCGCTGCCGTCGGCGACGGGCGCATCCGCCTCATCCGCCAGTCGAACGGCGGTGTCGCCGTGGCCCGCAACCGTGGTGTGGCCGAAGCCCGGGGCGAGTGGGTGGCCTTCCTTGATGCCGACGACGAATGGACGCCCGACCACTTGGCCACTCTTGCGGACCTCATGGCCCGCTATCCGCAGTGCGGCATGGTCAGCGCCTCCTACTGGCTCCACCACGACGCCACCGGCCGCCGTTGGCAACCCCGTTTCGACGCCCTGCCGTTCAGCGGGCCGGACGGTGTGATGACGAACTACTACGAAGTGGCCTCGGGCGCCAACGCGCCGGTCAACATGAACACCTTTGCCGTCAGGCGCGATGTCTTCCAGCGCTGCGGCGGTTTTCCCGTGGGCGTGGAAAGCGGCGAGGACACGTGGTTCGAGGCCCGCTGCTGTGCCGAGACCGACCTGGCTTATTCGCTCCGTCCCACGTCCGTCTATCACCTCTTCGAGACGGGCAAGAACTACCGTGCCTTCCGCCGCCGTAACCCCGTGGACGACCTCTACGACAGCCTGCTCCGCATTGGGCGTGGGCGGCCGGGGCTGCGCCGTTTCGTGGCCTCGTGGCACAAGCAGCGCATGACGCACGCTGTCCACTGCGGCTATCCCGCCACGGCTTTGCGTCAGTTCGTGCGGGCGGTGAGTATCTTTCCGTGGGACAAGAAAACCTATTACCAAGCCTTTATCGCGCTCCTTTCGGCCGTGACGCGCCGCGACGTCTACGACCTCATGAAGGCCTTCGGGCGCCGCAAGGGCGCGAAACAAACGAATGAATAACCCTTATGGCTGATTCTCATACTGAAAACCCTGTTACGCGCGTCTCGGTCGTGGTCTGCACCTACAACGGCGCCCGGTTCCTTCGTCCGCAGCTCGATTCGTTGCTGTCTCAAAGCCTGCCGCCTTGCGAAATCATCGTTTCGGATGACGGCTCGACCGATGGGACAGCCGACATCGTGCGCGAGTATGCAGCCCGCGACGCCCGGGTGAAGCTGCACGTCAACCGTCCTGCCTTGGGGTTCAACCTGAACTTCTCGCAGGCGTTCCAGCTGGCCGGGGGCGATGTCGTGGCCTCGTGTGACCAGGACGACGTCTGGCATCCCGACAAGCTCGCCCACATGGTGGCCGCTTTGGAGTGCAAGCCGCTGGCGTTCCACAATTCCGCTCTCTTCACCGACGACCCCTCACGGCCTATGGGACTGAAAAATCCTCACGCCCCGGTGACGAACGAGCTGTTCCTCCTCTTGAAACCCTATGTCCCCGGCCACGAGTGCGTCTTTCGCCGCGGGCTGCTCCGTCCCTACGGCGGCGTGGTGGCCAGCGAGCCCCACATTTCGTACGACACGCTCCTCTGCCTGACTGCTGCCACGCATGGCGGTGTGGCTTATGTGGACGAGGCGCTTGTCAGCTGGCGGCGTCACAGTGCGGCCACGTCCTACGGCAGCGGCCGTGCGGCCGGTGGCCCGTGGCGCGGTTTCCTGTCAGCCCTCCGGGCGCTCCGGTCAGCCGGACGGATGGACGTGACACGGCGCTATTTCCGCGCCGTCAGCCAGTTGCCGTTTCGTCTGTCAGCCTCGCGTCGCGTGGTGCGCCTCATGTCGCGCGGCAGCGTATGGGGCACGGTGCAGGCCGGTTGGGTGTGCGCGCGGAACTACCGCCTGCTCTTTCCCACCGGACCGGCGTGGCGCCGGCGGGTGACCGCATTTTTCACGCCATTCTATTTCGTGCGCGACAGCAGTTCCTTTGTCATTAAATAATCCAAGGCCATGAAGTTCACCCTCTTCCCCCAGATGCCCGTGGCGCCCGGCAAGCGTGCCAACCCCTACGTGGCCGATTTCCGCGCCGCCCTCGAAGCCGCCGGCCACACCGTGGCCAACGCTCCCCACCGCAACCCTTTGCTCAGCCTGCTCCGCCGGGGTAATCTGGGTGATGTGGTGGTGTTCAACTGGTTCGAGAGCATCCCCGAGTTCCGCCACGGCATCATCCAGAGTTGGGTGGCCGTGGGGCTGTTGCTGTGGCTGAGGCTGCGTGGACGGCGCGTGGTGTGGATGCTGCACAACAAGGCGCCCCATGCTCCGCGCCATCCGTGGCTGAACCGCCTGCTGCGCGGCCTTATCGCCCGGTGGAGCACGCTCGTTGTGACCCACGCCCGCGAAGGGCTGGACGTGGTGCGCGAACACTATCCCTATGCCCTGCGCAAGGCCCGCTTCATCGATCATCCGACGAAGAACCGCCTCGCCCTTGTGCCCTGCGGGGTGGCGAAAGACTACGACCTGCTCATCTGGGGACACGTGGCGCGCTACAAGGGGGTCTTCGAGTTCGTCGATTACCTGCGGGCGCATCCCGGGACCGGGCTGCGCGTCTGCATCGTGGGCACCTGCTCGCCCCCATCGCTTTTCGAGGAACTGAGAGCGGCCTGTCCGCCCGGCGTGACGGCCATCCACGAGAGCCCCTCGTTCGAGGCGCTGGCCGGTTACGTGGCGCGGGCGCGCTTCGTGCTTGTGCCCTATCACACGGCGAGCGTGCTCAGCTCGGGCATCCTGATGGACAGCCTCTCGTATGGCGCCGCAGTCATCGGCCCGCAGGCCGGATCGTTTGTCGACTATGCCTCCGAGCCCGCACTGCGTGTCCTCACGTTCCGCACGTTCGACGACATTCCCGCCCTCGTGGCAGCCCATCGCGACGGGCCGGCTGACTGCGCAGCCTGTGCCAGCTTTCTCGACGAGCACGACTGGCCGCATTTTGTTCAACGTCTAACCGCTTTATTATCCGATAAGTCATGAAAGTCACCGAAGAAGGCCTGCCCCGTTTGCGCATGGCCTTTGTGAAGCAAGATGTTTACCAAGACCTTTATGTGGTGCCGACCAGCGAGCACACCCCCTCTGCAATCTTGTTCAGCTCGATGGGGCGTGTGGGACCGATCGGCTTGATGGCCGACCTCGGGGCAGACTTCTATATCGTCGAAGAGGAGTTCGAAATCGAGACGCAGATCTACCGCAAGGTGGTGCCCGGCCTGTCGCGCTATTTCCGTCTGCTCAAAACCGAAACGCTCGACAAAATTCCCGGACAGGAGTTCAAGCGGCCCGGAAGTCCTGTGCCCCAAGGGGAGTATGCCGTCCGTGCCGACAGCGTCGACTGGGGCCAGTATGACGTGGTCATCTCTGTCAACGTGAGCCTGCCCACCGGCCTCGTGCGGCGTTATCCGCAGACGCTCTTTGCCTATATGATCGGTGAGGCGAACATGGCTACGCACAAGGCGCGTTTCGGCTACGACGTGACGCTCAACCAGATGGCACGCGGCATCGTGGCCGAGGGGCGGGGCGAGGTGGACTTTCCCTACACCTTCCTGCGCGGCGACACGCTCTTCCGCATCATGCACGCCGCCCTCGGCCGGGAGCCGGAGCGGAAAGGCGTGTTCATGGAGATAAACTCGACGAAGGAGAGGCCCGTCCGCCATGTGCCCGACCATTTCCGTCCGCTCGTCGACGCCGGGCAGCCCGTCAGACTTCACCGCCAGCTCATCCGCGAGAACCTGACGGCCATCTATGATTCCAAATACTTTGTCAAGATGGGCGGCCGCCCCATCCGCGGAAACTCCGTGGCCGAGGCTGTCTCGCTGGGCACCCTTGCCGTGATGGACAGCCGCGAGGTGACGCACCGCGAGCTCATCATCCCCGAGTGCGACGTCCGGACGATGGACGATGTCCTTGCTCTCGTGCGCCGTTGCGAGGCCGACCCTGACTATTACGCCGCCCTTGTCCGCAAGCAGCAGGCCGTGCTGGACGACTTCTTCTTCCGCTGTCCGCTGCAATCCCTGGCGAACGCCCTCGACGAGAAGCGGCGCCACGGGCCGGTGACCTACGGGTGGCCGCAGCGCATCAGCGATGTCCTTTCAACCCTTAGCATGAAACGCGGATGGAAACACTGACCCTTGCCCCCATCCTGCTCTTTGTCTACAACAGGCCGGAGCATACGCGCCACTGTGTCGAGGCGCTCCGCCGCTGCGTCCTTGCCGGACGGAGCCCCCTCTACGTCTACTCTGACGCCGCCCGCAGCGAGGCCGATGCGGCTGCCGTCGAGGAGGTGCGCCGTTACGTGCGCGGGATCAGCGGCTTCGGGAGCGTCACGGTCATCGAGCGCGACCACAACCTGGGGCTGGCCGCCAGCATCATCGACGGCGTGACGCAGCGTGTCGGGGAGTACGGCCGCGTCATCGTCCTTGAAGACGACCTTGTCGTGGCGCCCCATTTCCTCGAATTCATGAATGACGCCCTCACCGTCTATCGTGACGATGAGCGCGTCTGTCACGTCTATGCTTGCGAGTTTACGGGCGACCCTGCGCTGCCCCCGACTTTCCTTGTCAGCTGGATCGGCTCGTGGGGGTGGGGCACGTGGGACCGCGCCTGGCGCCTCTTCAACCCCGACGGCGCCGACCTGCTCCGCCAGCTCGAGGCGCGCGGCCTGACCCGCCGCTTCGACTTCGACGGCGCCTACGGCTTCACGCGGATGCTCCGCCGCCAGATAGCCGGCGTCAACAACTCGTGGGCCATCC
>HF989206.1:38307-43363 GCA_000431275.1 Prevotella sp. CAG:755
TTCCTCGCCGGGCGCCTCTCGGTGTGCGCCGGGCGTTCGCTCGTGGAGAACATGGGCTTCGACGGCAGCGGCACGAACTGCGGCGACGTGGCCATCTACACCTCGCACCTCTACGCCGGCCGCCTCGCGGTGGACCACCTGCCCATCGAGGAGAACCCCGAAGCCCGCGCCGCCATCGCCCGCTACTACCGCCGCACCAACTCTTTCCGCGCCAAGGCCGTCCGCCGCATCAAACGCGAGTGGCGCCGCCTCTGGGGCAGGCGGTGAGGGAGCGTGAGCAGCATGCACATGGAGAGTGGGGATAATGTGAATGGGGTGTGGCGGTGCCTCGCCATACTCGTTTATGCCGACATTAGATGTGGCTTGGCTGAATAAACAGAAAGCAGGGTCTTTCTTTGCCCGCTTTATCGCTTTTCGCTATCTTTGATGCGTTGAACCGAAAACTAATGTGTATTATAAAGACAGCAATATACTACTAAAAGTGAAAATAGGGTAATAGAGATAATACCAATAGCCAAGTACAGGTAAACACGGAAGATTACCTTTAACTTTTCCCATATAAATTCCAACGTTTCTTTATCCATGTCGCAAAACTATTGCTCAATTCCAATTAGTTACAAGAAATCCAAACAAAAGGAAAGCTTGTAAAACTAAATACACTCTTAAACATCCGCATCCGAGACGTTTTAATTTACTGTACCAGAATTTTGACGTTTCTAAATCCATGTCACAAAACTATAATTTTCTTTTGGCTCAATTCGTTTGTAATACTCTTTAACGTTTGACTTGTATACACCTCAAGGCCTATCTCGGGAACATCGGCCGGGAAGTGAGCGGCAGGACGACGCTCGCGCAATTCCTTGCAAGGGCTTATATGTTGGAAAGTCATTTATCTGCACCCTTTTTCAAATCCTACTGACTTGACAGGCTATGCGGGCGGAGTGGCTCGTTCGCTTACAGCCGGCCGTTGCCAACCCGTAGGGTGCTTCCAGACAATCCGTAAAAACGTCACAATCCTCCGTAAAAGTGTTCATTCCAATTGCGTCATGTTGCGCTAATTTTGCATCAAAAGAATGGGCGCTATGCATGCAGGTCAGAAAATAAGCCGGAGGGACTTCGTCAAGACCTCCGTCGTGGCGGGAGGGGCACTGCTCGCTTCCACGGTGATGCCGGGACAGGCCATGAACCTGCCCCCGCAGGGACAGGAAGGAAATCCTAAGTTTACGGATGACGGATTGGTAAAAGGAGTGTGCGACATCCACCTGCACCTCCGCCCCGACTCGCGGGAACGCTCGGCGGATGAATACGGTTTCATGCAGGACGCCATGCGTGCCGGATACCGTGCCGTGATGTTCAAGTCCAATGATTTCAGTTGCCACGACAGGGCATACCTCATCCGGCAGGCACAGCCGGAAGCGGAATGTTTCGGCAGCTTCTGCATGAACCGTGTGCATGGCGACAGGGTGAATCCGTTTGCCGCGCAAAAGGCTGTCGAAACAAGCGGCGGACTGTGCCGCTGCATCTGGATGCCGACACTTGACGCTGCATACCACTACCAATGTGAAGGCAGAAAAGATAAAGGCATCCCCGTGCTGGATGACAACGGACAGGTGTTGCCCGAAGTCGTCCGCGTGATGGAAATCTGCGCGGAAGCCGGCATCATCTTCGCCACCGGGCCACATCGACTGTACCGGATGCTACCAGTGCATTCCCTGCCCGAAGAACGTCGCCATCGGCTACATCTTCGCCTACGTCTACAACAACTATCTGCTGCACCGCAACAAGGAGCGGGCAATGGCTGACTACACCGTGTCCATGTCGCCCGTCCAGCGCGGAGATCCTGCCTCGTCGTGCGTGGGTTGCGGCGAATGCCTGGCCAAGTGCCCGCAGCATCTGGACATACCCAGCCTGCTGGCGAGGGTGAAAGACGTGATGGGGAAATAAGCAGGAAATACGGCCGGAAAGACATGGCGCCTCCTCCGCCGGACACAAATGGCGAAACAGTTACATTAAAACAATTAACAATAAACACACAGTATGGAAACGAATCTTATTTACGACATGTACATTCCTACCCGCGTGATGTTCGGCGCAGGAATGCTGGACAAACTGAGTGAACAACCCATGCCGGGACGGCGTGCCCTCATCGTCATCTCCAACGGGAAATCGACCCGTGCCAATGGTTACTTGGCCCGCACGGAAGCGCAGTTGCACAAGGCCGGCGTGGAGACGGCCGTGTTCGACGGCGTGATGCCGAACCCCACGGTTGGCAACGTCAATGCCGGCGCAAAGGCCGCACGCGACAATGGTTGCGACTTCCTCGTGGCTCTTGGCGGAGGGAGCGTAATGGATTGTGCGAAAGCCATTGCGGTCATGGCTACGAATGAAGGCGAACTGTGGGATTACGTGCCCATCGGTTCGGGAAAAGGACAGCCTATTGCCGTAAAGCCGTTGCCCATCATTGCCATCACCACCACGGCTGGCACGGGGTCGGAAACGGACAGCTCCGGCGTCATCACGAAAGAGGACACGCATGAAAAAGCCTTCGTGGGCGATGCCTCCCTGTTCCCCGTCCTCTCCATCGTCGATGCGGAACTGATGAAAAGCGTGCCGCCGGCATTCACCGCCTATCAAGGTTTTGACGCCCTGTTCCACAGCACGGAAGGTTACATCGCCAAGGGCGCCAACCTGATGAGCGACATGTATGCCCTCGAAGCCATCCGCCACATTGCCGAATACCTGCCCCGCGCCGTCAGGGACGGCAATGACTTGGAAGCCCGCACCCACGTGGCTTTCGGCAACACGCTGTCGGGCGGCGTGATGTGCCTGACGCTCATCACCAGCGAGCACGCACTGGAACATGCCCTTTCCGCCTATCATCCCAACCTGCCTCACGGCGCCGGCCTAATCATGGTCAGTCGTGCCTATTACAAATACTTCATCGACCACCATGCCTGCGACGACCGCTTCATCCGCATGGCCCAGGCTATGGGTATGCCGGAAGCCGCAAGAGCCGAAGACTTCCTGACCGCCCTCACCCGTCTGCAAGAGGCGTGCGGCGTTGCCGACTTGAAGATGTCCGACTATGGCATTACTCCCGACGAGTTCGAGACCTTGATGCGCAACACCCGCGAGGTGATGGGCGTGATGTTCACCAGCGACCGCGTCCAGATGTCGGACCAAGACATCGTCCGCGTCTATGAGGAGTCCTATAAATAGTAGCGATCCGCAGGGGAGGGGAACATACGGCTCCTCCCCCTGCTTTCAGGATACCAAAAGACAAGGTTCACGCCAGTGATTAAGGCAGGGGAGCCCCTCTGCTGTCAGATAAAAAACAGAGAGAGATGACGTTAAGTGAATTTTTGGAAATAGTAAAGGCGCGCCGCCCGCTCGACACACCCGAAATCCATCAGCTGATGGACGACATGAGCAACGAGGCGCGGCGCATCACGTTCCGGCTGAACGCAGCTTACCACACACCGGACGAAGTCCGCTCCATACTATCCGAACTCTTCGGCTATCAGGTGCCCCGCACGCTGCGTGTCTTCCCCCCGTTCTACACAGACTTCGGCAGGAACATACACGTGGGCGAAGGCGTGTTCATCAACGCCTGCTGCCACTTTCAGGACCATGGCGGAGTGACGCTCGGCGACGGCTGCCAGATCGGCCATAATGTGGTGTTCGCCACGCTCAACCACGGCCTTGCGCCGCAGGAGCGTGCATCGACCCGCCCGGCCCCCATCACGTTGGGGCGGAACGTCTGGGTCGGTTCGAACGCCACGATCCTGCAAGGAGTCACCGTGGGCGACAATGCCGTAGTGGCCGCCGGGGCCGTAGTGACAAAGGACGTTCCGGCCGGCACGGTTGTGGGCGGCGTTCCCGCAAAGTTTATCAAGTCCATCCTATGAGAGTTGTAAGAATCATTCCGCTACTGACATACGTGTTAATAGCGTTGCCGATATTCGGACAATCAAATGAAAGCCATAAAAAGATGGAAACAAATTCAATCAGACTGACAGTCAAGGGCGGCAAGACATTTACCGCCACTTTATCGGACAATTCGTCCGCAGAGGCTTTGAAAGAGCTGTTGTCGAAGGGAGATGTGACCGTGGAAATGGAGGACTACGGCAACATGGAGAAAGTCGGGCCGCTCCCGACAGCCCTACCGCGCAATGACCGCCAGACATCTACCGGCCCCGGCGACATCATTCTTTATCAGGGGAAATATCTGGTGATTTATTATTCAACCAATTCGTGGAACTTCACCCGCATAGGCAAGATCGACAATGCCGACGCTGCGCAATTGAAGTCTGCCTTAGGGCGTGGGGATGTCACAGTCACGCTTTCGTCGGGCCGGTAGCCCCTGCGCCCCGCCCGCTTCACGGCGCAGGAGCTTGCCGACCGCGCCGCCTACGAAAGCCACCTGCAAACACCGCACTTCCGGAAGTACAAGCAAGGCACGCTCTCGATGGTGAGGGAGCTGGAACTGGTGGACGTGAATCCGCTGCTCCCCGGACTGAAAATCAAGTGACCTCTCTCAATCCGGTCTTCCGGCGTGTGCCAGTCCCGGTGCCTTGCTTCTTCGTGAGGATGTGGCAGCGCCGGGGGCTGCCCCGTGGTCGTGCGGGATAGTCTGTGCGGAACGGCGGGATTTTCCAGAAAAAACTTCAAAAAGATGAAATAAAAATCCGCCATGCTGCCACTGTATTGAAAAAATCAATACTTTTGTATTCGGATGGTCATGTTTACTTATAATGGACTATGAAGGCACAAAGCGGAACGTCGGGCCGCCGGGTCATCCATACGGTGCAGCCCATGTCGCCATTCTGGAACGGGATGGCGGGATGTCCTCCATGTGTCGCGGCAGGGCGTCCATTTTCCCGGATGATTATTTGGGAATCCGGGAAAATCGTGTAACACACAGTCTCATCGGCGCGCATCGCGCGTTAGTTTATTCATTTTTACGGAGATACGCAAGGGCGGCCACTCTTTTTCCGAGGGTGGTCCGCCCTTTTCCGTGTCCTATAGAGTCAACAAGCAAGTGCAATATTAAGAA
>HF989207.1:0-226 GCA_000431275.1 Prevotella sp. CAG:755
AAAGGGTAATGCCCCATGCCGCTCTCGCTACTGCGGACAATACTTTCCGCAAAGCCTTTCCGATGTCGTTCAATGTCATTCTCATATCGTCCAATTTTTAAGTTGTTTTTACTTGTCTTGCTCGGATGGGGAGGTCGGGTCGAGTCCTTTTTCTTTTCGCCTCTCCGTATGTCCGATGTTTCCTTGTGACGTCTTCCGACCGCGCATCGGTCGTTTTCGTTTCGGG
>HF989207.1:304-514 GCA_000431275.1 Prevotella sp. CAG:755
GATAGAATACTACCTGAGCTTGCGAAGTGTGGAGATTGTGGCTAAAAAATTTGTGTTCCTAATCCCGTCTTTACCTTTGCCCCTGCAACGAAAATGACCCACTGATGCCGTCTGGAATGGCGGCATGGGAATATCGGCATACTTGCTGGAGAGGCGGGAAGGAAAAGGGGGAAGCATAGAGGATGGCGCAACGCGCCACGGGGAAGTTCA
>HF989207.1:628-718 GCA_000431275.1 Prevotella sp. CAG:755
TGGCTTGCGGTTGCAAGTTTTCTGCCGACGGCACATGTCTTCAAACGGTCTTGTCTGCCATGCCCGGTTTGGCAAAAGCATGGCAAGACG
>HF989208.1:0-2029 GCA_000431275.1 Prevotella sp. CAG:755
GATGGTGCCGAGGGCAAACTCCTCCGGCGTGCGGACGTCGATGAGCACGACCTCCTCGCGCTCCGCCCGCAGCTCGCGCCAGCTCAGGGCCGGCATGGCGCCCGAGAGCACGTTCGACGCCACATAGCCCGCAATGGCCACCGGATCCTTGGCCGACGAGAAGGGCGGCGCATAGGCGTGCTCCGTGGCCGCAAGGTCGTAGACCGTCCCGCCGTGCTTCATGAGCTGCGCCAGCTCGTCGATGCGCTTGTCCACACCGTCGCAGCCCACCACCTGCGCGCCCAACAGGCGCCCCGAATCGGGCGCATAGGTGAGCTTGATGGTCAGGGGGAGCGCTCCGGGATAGTAGCCGGCGTGCGACGAGGAGTGGGTCACCGACGAACGGTAGGCGATGCCCTCACGCTGCAACCGCTTGGCGGCCATGCCGGTCGAAGCCACCGTGAGGTCGAACACCTTGGCAATCGACGTGCCCAGCGAACCCTCATAGCGCTCGCCGGCGCCGAGGGCCATGTTGTCGGCGGCGATGCGCGCCTGGCGGTTGGCCGGCCCGGCCAGGTAGTTGAGCCACGGGCGGCCCGTCAGGGGATGCGGAAACTCAATGGCGTCGCCCACGGCATAGACATCGGGAGCGGAGGGGGCCAGCGGCATAGACATCGGGAGCGGAGGTGGCCAGCGTCTCGTCGACCCAGATGCCGCCCGCCTCGCCGATGCGCAGCCCCGCCTCGCGGGCCAGCGTGGTGGCAGGCCGCACACCGATGGAAAGCAGGACGAGGTCGGCCTCGACCACCTCGCCGCCGCGCAGCACGACGCCGAGCCGCCCTTCATCGCGACGGAAAGCCTCGACCGCCGACTCCAGCCGAAGGGCCACGCCCTTGGCGACAAGATGCTGCGCCACGGGGGCCGCCATCGAGTAGTCGAGCGGGGCCATCACCTGATTGCCCATCTCGACCAGCGTGACGGCCGCACCGGCATGCACAAGGTTTTCGGCCATCTCCAAGCCGATGAAACCGCCTCCGACGACCACCGCGCTGCGCACGTCGCGGCTCGCCATGTAGGCCTTGATACGGTCGGTGTCGGCCACGTTACGCAGCGTGAAGACGCCTTCCTCGTCGATGCCTTCCAAGGGCGGGCGCACAGGGTCGGCACCGGGCGAAAGCAGCAGGCGGTCGTAAGTCTCGGCATACGTGCGCCCGTCGGCTGTCCGCACACTGAGGGAATGAGCCTCCGTGTCGAGGCCGACGGCCTCGTGTCCGACGCGGACATCGACGCCATAGCGCCGGCCGAACGACTCGGGCGTTTGAAGAAGCAGGCGCTCGCGCTCGGCGATGACGCCGCCGATATAATACGGTAGGCCACAATTGGCATACGAGATGTAGCCGCCACGTTCGAGCAGCACAATGTCGGCCGTTTCATCCAGCCTTCTCAGTCGGGCTGCCGCTGTGGCACCTCCGGCCACGCCGCCCACAATCACATACTTCATACGGTTCAGGGTATTTAGGGGTTACGCCTGCAAAGGAATGAAAAGTTTTCGGATTGACAAAGTTTCCGCTGGAAATTATTATCGCAGCGAAAGGATTATTCAGGAAAGCGACCGCTGCGACCCGCCCAGCACCTGTCGCCGCGCGCACAAAGAGCCGAAGGCCGGAGGGCGACCCGGACGCGACGGGTCGGCTGATAGAAAATTCTACCCGGCGGATAGAACGAACGGGCAGGCCGCCCGTTTCGCGCGTCACGCCACCCCGCAGCGTAGGGGCGCGACTTGCCTCGCCCGCCGGACTGACGCCCCATTCTGCGTGCCATGAAGAGGATATCACTGCTTCGTAACGAAATTTTAACTCGCAAGGTGAACAACTTATCCCCGTTCCCCGTACCTTTGCACTATGGAAGCGAATGGGCGCTGCCGGCCCGTGCTTTCCGCATCAGGAGACAGACAAACGAAACAATTATCAACCATTAAATTTTAGGAGACATGAAAAAACTTCTACATCTGAAAGCAATCCTCCTCACGCTCTGTCTGAGCGTCGTGGGA
>HF989208.1:2088-5664 GCA_000431275.1 Prevotella sp. CAG:755
GTATCTACATTCACTGACAAGAATCTTACCGTGGGTGAGGGCGAACTCGGCTGGACAAGCAGTCACGCCGCCCAACAGTTTGAATCGAACGGATCTAGTAGCTACGAACCGCGCGGCGTCCAGTTTGGAACCAGCAAAGCTCCCATCAACGTATTCACGCTCACCGCGAACGAAAGCCTGAACGGCGTGACCTCTGTTACCATCGTTGCTTCGGCAAGCGGCGCAGGTAACACCATCGCAGTGAAAGTAGGTGACACGAACTTCAACGGTGAAGTCACTGAAATCGCCAGTGGTACGGCCAACGCGAACAAGGAATACACCTTTACGGGCGAAGCCACAAACGGTGTTATCACAATCACCATCGATGACAAGACCAAAGCCGTTTGGGTGAAAAGTATTTCCGTTAAAAATCAAGACGTTGTGCCCGGCAAGGAAGCTGCCGGCCTCTCGTTTGGCGAGGAGACGAAGTTCACCGTTGACCTGAGCGGCACGTTCACCGCCCCGACGCTGACCAAGGCCACCGACGCAGCCGCCACATACGCCAGCTCGGAAACGAGCGTGGCCACCGTGGACGCCTCGACCGGCGACGTGACCCTTGTGGGCGCAGGCACCACCACCATCACCGCTACGACGCCCGAAACGGACACGTACATGGCCGGTTCGGCCAGCTACACGCTGACCATCACCGACGTGGCCAGCATGCCCAAGTTCCAGAAAGTGACGACCGTCACGAGCGGCAAGCGCTACCTCATCGTCGTGGAAAATAACGGAGAGATTAGCGTGGCTCAACCCGTCCCCGCAACAGGAAATCCGTATGGCTATCTCAATGTAACAGCCCCGGCTGCTACGGACGCCGACGGTAACATCTACATGGAGGACATCACCAATGCGTTCACAATCACGACGGTTGAAGGTGGCTACTATATCCAGCAGGCTGACGGACGTTACCTCTATCAAACCGGAACATTTGATAGCTTCAACGTAGGTTCTGCTGGCAGCAACGCTGTATGGACCATCGAATCGCAGGCCGACGGCACGTTCCTCATCACGAACGTCGCAATGAACAAATATGTGCAGTTCAGCACGCGCTACAACTCTTTCGGTTCTTACGAGGAAGAACAACAAGGAGCCATTCGCCCCATGCTCTACGAAGAAGTAGGCGGCAAGGAGGCTCCCGAGTTCAGCTTCGCAGCCCAGACGGCCACGCTCAACCTGCTCGACGCCGGCGCGTTCACCGCTCCCGCACTGAACAGCACGAGCGACGGCGCAGTGACCTACACCAGCTCGAACACCGAAGTGGCCACCATTGACGCCGACGGACGCATCGAAGCCCTCGCCCAAGGCACCACGACGATCACCGCCACGGTGGCCGAGACCGACGAGTTCACCGCCGCCACGGCCGAGTTCACCCTCCACGTAACGACGCTGAGCGACTACATGAAGACGACCGCCGTAGAGAGCGGAAAGACCTACATCCTCGCTGCCGACAACGAAGGCACGGCTGTCATCGCCCAGACCGTCGCTGCAAACAGCAGATACGACTACCTCCCCGTCAATGAGGCCGCCCCGGCTGACCTCATGGGCGCCACGGACCTGCTCAACGGCTTCACGCTGACCGAGACCGAAGGCGGATACACCATTCAGGACGCCTATGGCCGCTACCTGTACATGGATGAGACGCACACCAGCTTCAACGTCAGCGCTGACCGCCAGGACGGCGACACGTGGACGGTTGAGCCGCAGGCCGACGGTACGGTGAAGATCACCAACGTACTGAGAGAGAAGTTCATCCAGTATAGCACGGAACACGAATCCTACGGTGCTTACACCGACGAGCAAGGCATCAAGCCCAGCCTCTACGTGAAGAACAGCATCGAGGTGAACGAGGACGGCTACGCTACCGCTTACAGCGACAACGCAGTCATCCTGCCCGAAGGGTTGCAGGCCGCCGTCATCACGGGTGTGGCCGACGGCAAACTGACGATTGACTACCGCTACAACAACGGCGACGTGATCCCCGCCGGGACGGCTGTCCTCGTCAAGGGTGAGGCCGGCGCACACGACTACAACCTCGCCACGAGCGACGAACAGGCCGTCACAGGCAACCTGCTCAAAGGCGCTGCCAGCGACGTGACCACCGAAGGCGACGGCTGCCTCTTCTACATGCTCTCGTACGACGCCAACCACCAGAACCTCGGCTTCTATTGGGCCGCTAAGGACGGCGCCGCCTTCACCAGCAAGGCCGGCAAAGCCTACCTCGCCCTGCCGCAGGCCGCCAGCGCCGGCGTGACGGGCTATGCCCTCGACGGCACCCCCGTCGGCATCGACCAGGCCACGACCGACGCCCAGGCGCCCGCCGTCATCTACACCGTGGACGGCCGCCTCGTCCAGCAGACCGACGTGAAAGACCTGCCGAAAGGCCTGTACATCGTGAACGGAAAGAAAGTCATTATCAAATAATCATTCATTGCAGTATGAAAGCAAAGTATGTCCGTCCTGAGGCCGAGTGCATCGACCTCCAGATTGAGGCTCCTATCCTCAGCGGAAGCGACAACCCCTCCATTGTGCACGACGAGGTGGGCGACGGCGTCCAGCTGAGCCAGAAAGGTGGTTGGAGCGCAGACAACTGGAACGAAGAGTAAAACTCATCAACCACGACGTGGCCTAGCGCCACTGATTCTATCCACCGAGCCCCCGGTCGCAGCCTTGCGACCGGGGGCTCACGCTTTCAGACCGGCACCCACACGAGGGAAATGGAGCGAGCGAAACGGGCAGACCCTACCGAAAAACTTTGATTTACCTACGAGAATGCGCGGGACGCTTCGGAGATGAAGGCACGCCGGCCACTCAGGACTAATCCGACCGTCGTACGTCTTATCCATAGAACGCACACCACGCGGCCCCGACGCCCGGATGCATTGGCTAAGTCCCCGCAACCTGCCCCTCCGATGCTCCGCCCCCGAGAAGCGTAAAGGCGCCAGTCGTGATGTCACCGATGCGGAAGCTACGCACCAGCCAGCCCGGGCCAGCAAGCAGGACGAACTGCCGGCCACGATGACGGCACGCAACTAAGGCGCCGGCAACCGGCCCGAAACGCCGCAGGCGCGCTTCCTGACGTCGGGCGGCATGCACTGACGCAGCCGCACGGTCTGCCGGCTATTCAAAACAACCGGCTGCTGGAGCGACAGATCCGGACTGCATGCGCATCAGCACATTCTCCCCTCGTCTTCCCGCAACCATCTGCACCGACGGCCAACCTGCCCCATCGCCTTCAACAACCCGAAACCGCTGGCTGTTTAGACGATTTCCGCATCCGCTGGCAGCTCCCGGGCAACCGGCGCCATCAACGCACAGGAGAAAACCGGCCACAGTGCGGCACCAGGCCCGGGCACTATGCTACATGCCATCTACCGCCTCATGACGGAAAGCAAACAAGAAGGAGGAGTAATTACCTCTGGCTTTCAGCGAAACATCCAACACCCAAAACCCTATTGACAGACATCCCGTATAAGCAGGAGGACGAGGTAAGCCCCAGAAGACGATATAGAGTCAACAAGCAAGTGCAATATTAAGAAT
>HF989209.1:0-26679 GCA_000431275.1 Prevotella sp. CAG:755
CAGGTTGGCCAGGCCGCGGCGCAGGCCTTCGAGGTCGGGCTTGGCGATGTCGTCGAGGGGCACTCCGCCGTGCATTTTCAGTCCCTGCGCGGTGGCGACGATGACGGTCAGGGCGGGGGCGAGGCCGCTCTTGCGGCAGAGGATGTCGTAGAACTTCTCCGCGCCGAGGTCGGCGCCGAAGCCGGCTTCGGTGATGGTGTACTCGCTGTGGCTCAGGGCCATGCGCGTGGCCAGGAGGGAGTTGCAGCCGTGGGCGATGTTGGCGAAGGGGCCGCCGTGGACCAGTGCCGGCGTGCGCTCGGTGGTCTGCACGAGGTTGGGTTGGAGCGCGTCGCGCAGCAGGACGACGATGGCGCCCGCCACGCCGAGGTCCTTGACGGTGAAGGGGCGGTCGTCGTAGGTGAAGCCGAGGATGATGCTTTCCACGCGGCGGCGCAGGTCGTCCTCGTCGGCGGCCAGGCAGAGGATGGCCATCAGCTCGGAGGCTGGCGTGATGTCAAATCCGCTCTCGGCAGGGACGCCGTTGGTGCGGGGGCCGAGCCCTGTGACGATGGAGCGGAGCGAGCGGTCGTTCACGTCGAGCACGCGGCGCCAGCACACCTCTTTCAGGGCGAAGCCGTCGGCTTGGTGCTGGTAGATGTAGTTGTCCAGCAGGGCCGAGATCATGTTGTGGGCCGAGGTGATGGCGTGGAAGTCGCCTGTGAAGTGCAGGTTGATGCGCTCCATCGGCAGCACCTGGGCGTGGCCGCCGCCGGCTGCGCCGCCCTTCATGCCGAAGCAGGGGCCGAGCGAGGGCTCGCGCAGGGCTACGACGGCGCGCCGCCCGATGCGGTTCAGGCCGAGGGCGAGGCCGATGCTGACCGTGGTCTTGCCGATGCCGGCCTTGGTGGCCGTGATGGCCGTCACGAGGATGAGCTTGCTCCGCCGGGCGCGCGCTTCGTCGATGAGGCGCAGGGGGAGTTTGGCAATGTGGTGGCCATAGCGTTCGAGGTCTTCCTCGGCGATGCCCATTGAGGCTGCCACACGCCCGATGTCGTCGAGCTTTGTGGCGTGAGCGATTTCAAGGTCTGTCATGCGTATTTGGGTTGCTTGTTTGGATTTTTCAGTCGTACTGACGGGGAATTTCATCACTGCGTAAATCCTTTTAGTGATATCAACAAGTGATTTCAGGATAAGAATCATACTAATTTATTTTGATATTATACAAAATGGTATTATCTTTGTCCCGTCAAACCTTGACGCAAAGATAGCACTTTATTGCGAGATAAGTCCTCTTCCGGGGGCGAAAAAATAAAGCGGTCCGCGCAGGCCGTGCGTCGGGGGTGGTTTCATTTCAAAAGCTATGTATATGGAGAACGGATTTATTTTCATTCCGCGTAAATTCTTGGATGGTTCCATCTGGCAGGAAAAGAAGGCGTACAGTCAGTCGGCCGCGCTGATCGACCTGCACGTGATGGCCCGTTTTGCCGCCGAACCGGCGGAGGTTGTCGTGGCGCGCCGTCGCGTCAGGGTGGAGCATGGACAGGTGGTGGCGTCGCTGCGCTATCTGGCCCGGCGGTGGCGGTGGAGCGTCGGCCGTGTGAGGCGCTTCGTCGCCCTGTTGCGGGACGAGGGATGGATTGCGGTGGACACAGCCGACGGTATACTTCGCATCACTGTGCCCGACATCGTCGGCGGGAAGGTGGATGCGGCTTGCAGTCAGCAGGTTGAGGCCGCGGAAGGTGTGCCCGGAAGTGTCCGGCAGTGCGCCCTTCCGGCCTCGCGGCGGCACACGGCGGGGGACACTTCCGGTACGGCCGGCGGCACAAAGAAGAAGAAAGGAAGAGAAGAAAAGAAAGAAACCTCCCTTACGGGAGGAAAAGAAAGGCTTTCGCCCCCTCTCTCCCGTATCGGAGAGGGAGTCCTGATAGAGGAGGATATGGGTTCCGGCGATGCCGGTGCATGCGGCGCGGAGCCGTCTTTCCGGCTTTCGGGCTCCGCCCGGAGGCAGGCGGCTTGCGGGCCGCGTGAGGGCGGCGGGGCGAGGCCATGCGCCGCGGAGCCCGTTGCGGCCGGACAGCAGCCGGGCTGGGAGCAAAAGAGTACGTGGTGGGAGCATACGGGGCCGGATTGCGAGTTTTTACGCCCTCTGCGGGAGCGTACGGTCGCGAAGCCGGAGGCCGGGCGCTGGCTGCGCCTGACGGAGGTGGCGCCCGCGCTCTTGGCCGACGGGCGCTGGCTCGAAAGGGTCAGGATGCGGGCCAACCGGACGGCTGTCCGCCCCATTGCGGCCGGCGAGATGGCGGAGTGGGCAAGGCGTTTCGTCCGCAAGCTTGAGTGTGAGGGTGTCCGCTGGAAGACCTTCCATGACGCGCGGCTCCATTTCGCGCGGTGGCTGCGCGTCGAGGCGGCGCCGGCCTGTTACCGCACGTTTCACGGCCGTCAGGCTTTCAGGGAGCTCTGCCGCGACATCGACGTGCGCCGGCCCTCGGCCGGTTCGCGGCCGTATCCCTCAGAGCAGGGGCGAGAAGATGCGGGTGAACGATTCGAGCAGGCGGCGGCGGATGGGCCGTCGGCGCCACTCGTCGAGGAACACTTCGGTGCAGTGCGCGAGGTCCTCTTCGAAGACGGCCTTGACCCTGAGCGCGGAGGCGCGGCCGTAGATGAAGGCGTTGGCCTCGAAGTTGTTTTCGAAGCTCCGGAAGTCCATGTTGGTGGAGCCTACGGTCGACCAGCTGTCGTCGACCACGAGCGCCTTGGAGTGGAGGAAGCCCGGGGTGTAGGTGAAGACGCGTATGCCGGCCGAGAGGACGTCGGTGAAGTAGGAGTCGTTGGCCCAGCGGAGCCAGAACCCGTCGGGCTTCAAGGGCACCATCAGGCGGACGTCGACCCCGGCGAGGGCGGCTGTCTGCAAGGCTTGCAGGACGGGTTCCGTGGGCATGAAGTAGGGGGTCTGGATGTAGAGGTAGCGGCGGGCGTTCTGTATGATCCAGGTCAGGCCGTACATGATGTCGGGCCAGCGGTCGCCGGGGTCGGTGGTGACAATCTGGACGACGTCGCCCTCGCCGGCAGGCGGCTGTTCGGCCAGGGGATAGTAGGCGCTGTCGGCCAGGAGGCTGTGGGCGACGAAGAACCAGTCGGTCAGGAACGTATGCTGCAAGCCCGAGACGGCCGGCCCGGTGAGGCGCAGGTGTAGGTCGCGCCACTCCGCCCCGCCGACGCCGCGCACATAGCGCCGCGCCAGGTTCATGCCGCCTACGAAGCCCACGCGGCCGTCGACGACGCAGACCTTGCGGTGGTTGCGGTAGTTCACCTTGTGCGTGAGGCTCGGGAAGCGCACCGGCAGGAAGCTCCGGGCCTCGACACCGCCCTGCGCCAGGCGCTCGAAGAAGCGGCCGGGCACGTTCCAGCAGCCCACGTCGTCGTAGATGAGGCGCACCTCGACGCCCTCGCGGGCCTTGTCGATGAGGGCGTCGGCCACGAGGCGTCCCACGCAGTCGTCGTCGATGATGTAGCTTTGGAGGTGGATGTGGTGGCGGGCCGAGCCGATGGCTTTGAGCAGGGCGAGGGTGAAGGTGGCGCCGTCGGTGTAGAGGTCGATGTGGTTGCCGCCGAAGGGGAGGGCCATGTTGAGCCGCTCGAAGAGGTGGACCACCGGGGCGTAGTGCGCGGGGATGCCGGTGGCGCTGCGGTGGATGGCGGCGGCCAGCTGGCGGCGGCGGTGGTATCCGGGCGCGTTGCGGTTGATGATGCGGTCTTTGCGGATGTTCTGGCCGAAGAAATAGAAGAAAACGAGCCCCAGGACGGGCAGGGTGACCAGCACGAGGGTCCAGGCTATCGTCTTGACGGGCTGGCGGTTTTCGAGCACAACGACCATCACCGTGCTCAGCACGATGCAGAGGTAGATGGTCGCTACGGCCCAGAGGATGATTGTCAGCCACATGTTCAGGAGCAGGCGTTGCGTTTGTCCGACAAATATACGCAAAGGCTGTCGACGGGACAAGAAAAAAACTGTTTTCTTCGCGGCCTGGCCGGGCCGGACCTTATGTTCGTAAGGCAAATTGTATGCAAAGGTGAGGGAAAAGCCCGTGCGGACACGCTTTTCCGCCGGCCCGGCCGGCCGCATCCTGATTGTGCGGGGCGAAGGCCGGGGTGAGGTGGGGCGATGGCGGGCGGAGTCCGCCCTCTTCGCGGCAAGGACGGGGTGCGGACGCCCGTCCCTCACGCCGCTCCGCGGGGTGGCGGGTCAGCGCGCCTGGGGTGTGGCCGGCGTTTTGCCGGGCGTGCCGTATTTCGCGACGAAGGCGTCGACGAGCTCCTGCCCCTTGGGCGTCGAGAGGCCGCGCAGGATGACGGGGATGGTGTTGAGGAAGAGGTGGCGGAGGTCGCGGCCGCCGTCGATGTGCCAGCCCACGACGCGCTTGGACAGCGTGCCGAGCATGTCGTAGAAGAGGTAGAGGTCGACGTCGTCGCGGAAGTATCCCTGCGCCACGCCGCGCCGCAGGAAGCCGACGACTTTTTCCGTGTCGTCGCGCTCGCAGGCGTCGAGGTAGTCGATCACGCGGCCATACTTCACGATGTCGGCAAAGAAGGCGGGGGCGATTGTTTCAAGCTCCTTCATGCGCCGGTCCATGGCGGTGAGCAGGATTTCGAGCACGTTGTCCTTCTCCTGCGCGATGCTCTCCATCTCTTCAAGCTCGGTCCGGCGCGACTTCTTGACCGCTTCGAGCAGGAGGTCTTCCTTGTCGCGGAACGTCTGGTAGAGCGTGCGTTTCGACATGGTCAGTGCGTGCGCCACGTCGTCCATCGTCACTGCCTTCACGCCGTGTTGGCGGAAGAGTGCGAGCGCCGTGTCGAGGATGCGGCCGCGTTGGGCCTCGTGCGGGCTGGGAGTGGGGGTTGCGTCCATGTTGTCAGTCTTTTCCGTCGTGCGGGGCAAAGATACGAAGAAAACTATAAAACGGATCGTAGTTTTTGACGGAAAATTCGTCTTTTCTGCTTGTTTCGCGCCCTGTCCTTCACGCCGGCCGCGCCGCCGTGTCCCGGTCGGGCGCCACGGATTCCGCCGTGTCCGCCCCGGCGTGGCGGCGTGACACAAAAAGCTGCGGTTTGACGGACGTTAACATGCAGAAAGGCGTAAACTTCGTTTTTCCTGCTTATCTTTGCCGCCAAAGCATATCACCCACCTATTAAATAAAAGGACTATGAAGAAAAAATTCCTCACCCTGCTCCTGGGCATGGCCGCCTTGGCGGGTTGGGCGCAGCGGACGCCTCATGCTCTGGGCCTGCATTTCGGTGCGGCGACGATCGACTTGGAGTATCAGTACCATTTCAGCCAGAAGAACTTCCTTGACGTCACCGCGGGCGTCTTCAACCTCGACGACGGTTTTTCGGCCTCGGCACTCTACAACTGGAACATCCGCGAGTGGAGCAACTGGACGCCGCGCGGCGGCACGTGGAAGCTCTGGGGCGGTGTGGGCGGCGCCGTGGGTGGCCTCTCGTGCCCGGACTACGACGGCTTCCTTTTCGGCCCGGCGGCCGACCTGGGCTTTGGCATCACGTTCAAGGGCGCGCCTGTGACCCTCGGTGTCGACTATCGCCCCATTGTGGCCTTCGTCGTGGGCGGCAACTCGGGCGTGGTCACGCAGGGATTCTGGAACTTCGGCCTCACGCTGACCTACCGCTTCTGACACCCCGGGCGGCACGCCCGCCGTTTTATCTTATTTAACGGGGCACGGCCGAAAAGGCCGCGGCCCGCTTGTGCGTGTTCGCCAACTATTGCGTAATTTTGCGCGGAAAAATAGGTAATTAGTAATATATGGTAAAGATAACGAAAGAGGCCGCCTTGCGCTACCACGAAGAGGGGCGGCCGGGCAAGATTGAAATCGTCCCCACAAAACCTTACCGCACCGAGACCGACCTGTCGCTGGCCTATTCGCCCGGTGTGGCCGAGCCGTGCCTCGAAATCCAGAAAAACCCGCACGACGCCTACCGCTACACCAACAAGGGCAACCTCGTGGCCGTCATTTCGAACGGCACGGCTGTCCTGGGGCTGGGCGACATCGGCGCCATGGCCGGCAAGCCCGTCATGGAGGGCAAGAGCCTCCTGTTCAAGATCTATGCGGGTGTCGACGCCTTCGACATCGAAGTGGGCGAGAAAGACCCCGACAAGTTCATCGAGGCCGTCAAGGCCATCGCTCCCACCTTCGGCGGCATCAACCTTGAAGACATCAAGGCCCCCGAGTGCTTCGAAATCGAACGCCGTCTGAAAGAAGAGCTTGACATCCCCGTCATGCACGACGACCAGCACGGGACGGCCATCATCTCGGCCGCCGGCCTGATCAATGCCCTCGAAGTGGCCGGCAAGGACATCGCCGAGGTCAAAATCGTAGTCAACGGCGCCGGCGCCGCCGCCATCTCGTGCACCCGCCTCTACTGCTCGCTCGGCGCACGGAAGGAGAACATCGTCATGCTCGACTCGAAAGGCGTCATCACCACCGACCGCCCCAACCTGACGGAGCAGAAACGCGAGTTCGCCACCGAACGCCGCGACGTCCACACGCTGGCCGAGGCCGTCGTGGGCGCCGACGTCTTCGTAGGCCTCTCGAAGGGCAATGTCCTGACGGCCGACATGGTCCGCACCATGGCCGCTCAACCCATCATCTTCGCCTTGGCCAACCCCGTGCCCGAGATCTCGTATGAAGAGGCCAAGGCCGCCCGCCCGGATGTCCTCATGAGCACCGGACGCACCGACTATCCCAACCAGATCAACAACGTCATCGGCTTCCCCTACATCTTCCGCGGCGCCCTCGACACCGCCGCCACCGCCATCAACGAGGAGATGAAGCTGGCCGCCGCCCACGCCATCGCCGACCTGGCCAAGCGGCCCGTGCCCGACATCGTCAACCGCACCTACCACGTGCGCAACTTCACCTTCGGGCCCGACTACTTCATCCCCAAGCCCGTCGACCCGCGCCTCATCACCGAGGTCTCGATGGCCGTGGCCAAAGCCGCCATGGAAAGCGGCGTGGCCCGCAAGCCCATCACCGACTGGAAAGCCTACCGCACCCACCTGCGCGAGCTCATGGGGCAGGAGAGCAAGTTCACGCAGAACCTCTACGACACCGCCCGCCTCGACCCCAAGCGCGTCGTCTTTGCCGAAGGCACGCACCCCACCATGCTCGAAGCCGCCGTGCGCGCCCGCGCCGAGGGCATCTGCCACCCCATCCTTCTGGGCAACGACGTCCAGATACGCCACATGGCCGACGAGCTCAAACTCAGCCTCGACGGCATCCAGATCCTCAACCTCCGCGACGACGCCCAAAGCGAGCGCCGGCGCCACTACGCCGAAATCCTGGCCAACCGCAAGCAGCGCGAGGGCTACACCCTGCAAGAGGCCATCGACAAGATGTACGAGCGCAACTACTTCGGCATGATGATGGTCGAGACGGGCGACGCCGACGCCTTCATCACCGGCCTCTACACCAAGTACTCCAACACCATCAAGGTGGCCCGCGAGGTCATCGGCGTGCGTGAGGGGTACGACCACTTCGGCACGATGCACCTGATCAACTCGAAGAAGGGGACCTACTTCATCGCCGACACGCTCATCAACCGGCACCCCGACACGTCCACCCTGCTCGACATCGCCCGCCTGAGCGCCGCCACGGTCCGCTTCTTCAACCGCACCCCCGTCATGGCCATGATCTCCTACTCCAACTTCGGCACCGACAAGACGGGAAGCCCCGCCTCGACCCACGAGGTCGTCGCCCGCATGCAGGAGCAGTATCCCGACCTCGCCATCGACGGCGAGATGCAGGTCAACTTCGCCCTCAACAAGGAAATGCGCGACGAGAGCTATCCTTTCACCCGTCTGAAAGGACTCGACGTCAACACGCTCGTCTTCCCCAACCTCACGTCGGCCAATGCTTCCTACAAGATGATCAAGGCCGTCACCGACGACGCCGAGGTGCTCGGCCCGATACAGATGGGACTGAACAAGCCCATCCACTTCACGGACTTCGGCTGCTCCGTCCGCGACGTGGTCAACATCACGGCCGTGGCCGTCGTCGACGCCATCGTGCAGGCCAAGAAGGACCAGCAAGTGTTCTGATTCCCTCCTCCGGCCGTCGCGCCCCTCTGTGGGCCGTCCGCCGTCATCACAGCGCCAGCCGCTCCCTCCCGTGGGGCGGCTGGCGCTTTTTCCGTGCTCCCCGCGCCGCCCGGCCGCTGCATGAGGAGAGCCTCCGCCGCCCCGCCCATCCGCATCCGCCACAGCCCCTGCCGCGCTGCGGACTTCCGCCCACGCAGCCTCACCCGGCGGAGCCGTGCGAAAATCCTTAGGCTTTCCGCCCCTCTTTCCGCTTGTTTGCACTATCTTTGCTCCTGCAAAGCCGCCCGGCGGCGTCCGAACAAATCGCCATGGATCCTATCGTTTCAGTCATAGCCCGGCGCCTTGACCTGCCCGAGGGGCGGGTGGCCGCCACAGTGAAGCTCCTTGCCGAGGGAGCCACCATCCCTTTCATCAGCCGCTACCGCAAGGAAGCCACAGGCGGGCTCGACGAGGTGGCCGTCGGCGCCATAGAAACTGAGCGCCACCGCCTTGGCGAGCTCGAAGAGCGCAAGCGCACCATCCTCACGGCCATCGAGGGGCAAGGCGCGCTGACCGTCGGATTGCGCGGCCGCATCGCCGCCTGTTTCGACGCCGCTGAACTTGAAGACCTCTACCTTCCCTACAAGCCGCACCGCCGCACCCGGGCCGACATAGCCCGCAGCCGGGGCCTCGAACCCTTGGCAGACCTGCTCCTGGCCGGGCGTGACGACGCCGATCCCCGTCGCTTTGTCCGGGGCGAGGTGGCTGACGCCGAGGCTGCCCTGCAAGGTGCCCGCGACATCGTGGCCGAGCGCATCAACACCGACCCCCGCGCCCGGAGCGCGGCCCGCAGCCGTTTCGGGCGCGGGGCCGTCGTCACCTCGCACGTGGTCAAGGGGAAGGAAGAGCAAGCGGCCAAGTATAAGGACTATTTCGATTTCGGCGAGCCGCTGCGCCGCTGCTCTTCTCACCGCCTGCTGGCCATGCGGCGCGGCGAAACCGAGGGGCTGTTGCGTGTCAGCATCGCGCCGGCCGACTCCGTCGCCATCGTCGACGGGCTCCGGCGGCAGTTCGTCCGGGGGCACGGCCGTGCTGCCGCACAGGTGGCCATGGCCGCCGACGACGCCTACAAGCGCCTGTTGCGCCCGTCGCTCGAAGCGGAACTTGCGGCTGAGAGCAAGCAGCGCGCCGACGTCGAGGCCATCCGTGTGTTCAGCGAAAACCTCAGCCAGCTCCTGCTGGCCGCACCGCTCGGCGGACGCCGCGTGATGGGCATCGACCCGGGATTCCGGACGGGATGCAAGGTGGTCTGTCTTGACGAGCAAGGCGGCCTCCTGCACCATGAGACCGTCTTTCCCCATCCCCCGCAGTCGCGCCGCGACGAAGCCGGGCGCCGGCTCGCCGGACTGGTGGAGCGCTACGGCGTCGAGGCCATCGCTGTGGGCAGCGGGACAGCCGGGCGCGAGACCGAAGAATTCTTGCGCAGCCTGCCCGCCCTCGGGGCGGCGGACATCTTCATGGTCAGCGAAGACGGCGCCTCGGTCTACTCCGCCTCGGCTGTGGCGCGCGAGGAGTTCCCCGACTGCGACGTCACGGTGCGTGGCGCCGTCAGCATTGCCCGCCGCCTGATGGACCCCCTGGCCGAACTCGTCAAGATAGACCCGAAGGCCATCGGGGTGGGGCAATACCAGCACGACGTGGACCAGCGGCTGCTCAGGGCCTCGCTCGACCGCACCGTCGAGCGGTGCGTGAACGCTGTCGGCGTCGACCTCAACACGGCCAGCCGCCATCTGCTCACCTACGTTTCCGGCCTCACCCCCGCGCTGGCCCGGAACATTGTCGACCACCGCGCCCAGCATGGCCCCTTCACCTCGCGTCGCGAGTTGCTCGCCGTGCCGCGCCTCGGCCCCAAGGCCTATGAGCAGTGTGCCGGTTTCCTGCGTATCCGGGATGCGAAGAATCCGCTCGACAGCACCGCGGTCCACCCCGAGCGCTACGGCCTCGTCGAGCGCATGGCCGCCGATGCGGGCTGCACGGTGGCCGAACTCATCGGCAGCCGTGAGCGCCGTCAGGGCGTCGACCTCAGCCGCTACGTCACGCCCGACGTGGGCCTGCCCACCCTGACCGACATCATGGCGGAGCTCGACAAGCCCGGCCGCGACCCCCGCGGGACGGCCGCAGCCTTCGCCTTCGACCCCGCGCTGCGCACCCTCGACGACGTGCGGCCCGGCATGGAGCTCGAAGGCATCGTCACGAACGTCACCGACTTCGGCTGCTTTGTCGACTTGGGCATCAAGGTGAAGGGCCTTGTCCATGTCTCCCAGCTGGCCGACCATTATGTGCCCGACCCGACGGCCGTCGTCCGGCTCCATGCCCGCGTCAGGGTGCGCGTGCTCGACGTCGACCGCCAGCGGCAGCGCATCAGCCTCACGATGCGGGGGCTCTGAGTGCCGCCCGCTTTTGACTTTTCCATACCGCCGCCATGCTCCGCCGCCTCTCCGCCCTGTTCCTTGCCTGCCTGCTGCTCCTTCCCGCCGCAGGGCGCAAGCGCGTGGCCGTCGTGCTGAGTGGCGGCGGCGCCAAGGGCATGGCCCACATCGGCGCCCTGAAAGTCATCGAGAGCGCCGGCCTGCCCGTCGACATCGTGGTGGGTACGAGCATGGGCGCCCTCATCGGCGGGCTTTACTCCATCGGCTATACGCCCTGGCAGCTTGACAGCATGGTGCGTTGTCAAGACTGGAACGTGCTGCTCTCCGACAGGCCCGACCGCCGCGTGCAGTCGATAGACGCCCGCGAACGCTCGGCGCGCTACCTCGTCTCCGTGCCGCTCCGCAAGCGGCTGAAAGAGAGCGTGCTCGGCGGCATGATCCGGGGCGACAACCTGGCCGAGCTCTTCTCGACCCTCCTGCCCGGTTACAACGATTCGATCAGCTTCGACAGCCTGCCGACGCGTTTTGCCTGTGTGGCGGCCGACATCCGCACAAGCCGCGAGGTCGTCTTCCGCAGCGGCCACCTCTATACCGCCATGCGGGCCAGCATGGCCATCCCCGGCGTGTTCACCCCGGTGCGGCTCGACAGCATGTTGCTCGTCGACGGCGGGCTGCGCAACAACTTCCCCGTCGACGTGGCCCGCGCCATGGGGGCCGACGTTGTCATCGGCGTCACCGTGCAGGACGCCGTGCCCAAGTCGCCCGAGGAGCTTGTGACCCTTCCCGAAATCCTCAACCAGGCCGTCAATGTGGCCACGCGCGTGAAATATGACGAGAACGTGGCGCAGACAGACGTGCTCATCCGCGTCCCCGTGGATGGCTACGGCTCCGCCAGCTTCAACCCGACGGATATCGATTCGCTCATCGCGCGCGGCGAGCGGGCCGCCATTGCCCGGACCGACTCGCTCCTTGCGCTGAGGCGGCGGGCGGGGCTGGACACGTGCGGGACGGGACCGGCCCGCCGCCATGTCGACCCGATCAGCCCGGAGGAGAAGATACACGTTACGCGTGTCGTTTTCGCCGACATCAAGAAAGACGACGCCCGCATGGCGCGGCGAAAGTGTGGCCTGCGCGACAGCAGCGACATCAGCCTGGCCCAGATTGAGCAGGCCCGCACCCTGCTGCGCACGGCCAGCATCTACACCAACGTCAGCTTCCGGCTCGTTCCCGACAGCGGGGGCTACGTGCTCCGTTATCAGGCCGAAGAACACTACGAGAAGACCGTGAACGTCGGCGCCTGGTTCGATGCCGACGAAATAGCCACCCTGC
Source organism: Prevotella sp. CAG:755 (assembly GCA_000431275.1). Lineage (GTDB taxonomy): Bacteria > Bacteroidota > Bacteroidia > Bacteroidales > Bacteroidaceae > Alloprevotella. The sequence goes on from HF989209.1 coordinate 11,830, forward strand.
TCGTGGGCGGACGCCTTCATTTCGACACCCGCGTCCCGACCCTGTTCGAAGCCTCCGTCAGGCTGGCCCGGCGCTACGGCGGGCGCGTCAGCCTCACCGCCGAGCCGACGCCTATGCGCCGCATCTCGCTCAGCTATGACTACCTGCACAACGAACTGAACGCCAACCGCAACGGGCGCCGCATGTTCAACACCTCTTATGACAGTCACCGCCTGGGGCTCGAAATCTCGGACGCCTGGTTCCGCAACGTGCGCTATGCCGTCGGCGCCCGGTTCGAGTATTTCCACTTCAAGGACTTCCTCTCCGAATCGGCGGCCTACACGCTCGACGGCCGCGACCCCTATTTCATCAACTATTACGCGCGTTTCGACTACGATTCGTTCGACCGCGACTACTATCCCACGCGCGGCGGCCACGCCGAGCTGGGCCTGACGGCTTATACGGACAACTTCATCAACTTCCGCAGCGAGACCCCCGCCGTCGCTGTCCACGGAAGCGTCGAGGTAGCCATCCCGCTGAATTCGCGGCTCACCCTCGTGCCGGCTGTGACGGGGCGTGCCCTGCTGGGCGAGGTGCTGCCTTTCTTCTACTCCAACACCTTCGGCTACCCCACGGGCGGGCGCTACCTCGACCAGCAGCAGGCCTTCTGCGGGCTTTATGCCACAGAACTGGCCGAACGCTACTTCGGCACAATCCGGCTCAGATTGCAGCAGCGCATCGGGCGCCGCCACTACGTCAGCGTGGCCGGCAGCTACGGCATGAGCAGCAACGAGCTCATCAAGATCTTCAACAGCCGCCAGCTGGCCGGCATCGGGCTGACCTACGGGTACGACAGCTTTATCGGGCCGCTCGAAGCCTCCCTGGGCTATTTCAACAAGTCGAACAAGGTGGCCCTCTACATCAACTTGGGGATTCCGTTCTGAGCGGCACGAGATATGGGTGTTAATGGCGGCGAAATTCGCCAAAACAGCCGTAAACCGTTGCGTAGGCGGCAAAAGCCTTTTAACTTTGTGCCGTGGAGCCCAAGCTCTGCCAAGCACAAGCCGACTAACGACAAAGACGATGAAAACCATCCTCACCTTACTCTTCTGCGTCATCGCTTTCCCCGCCGCGGCGCAGGACGTCCTCACCTTGGACAGCTGCCGCGCCATGGCGCTGCGCAACAATAAGGAGATACTCATCAGCAAGGCGCAGATTGACAAGGCCTACAACGACCGCCGGGCCGCACACACCAACTACCTGCCCAAGGTGGCGCTGGCCGCCGGCTATCTGCGCACGGGGGACGAAATCTCACTGCTCAGCAAGGACCAGAAAAGCCAGCTCAGCGCCCTGGGGACGAACGTCGCCGCAGGCTTCCAGGCTGCCGCCGGAGAGATCGTGCAGCAGATGCCGGAACTCGGCCCCCTCGTCGAATCGCTCGGCACGAGCCTCGTCCCCGCCCTCAACGGAGTGGGGCAGAAGTTCGTCGACGCCCTGAACACCGACACGCGCAACCTCTTCGCCGGCAGCGTCATGCTGACCCAACCCCTCTACATGGGCGGGAAGATCCGCGCCTATAACCAAATCACGCGCTACGCCGAAGACGTGGCCGGCGAGCAGTTGCGCGCCGACGAGCAGGAAGTCATCCTCAGCGTCGACCAGGCCTATTGGCAGGTCGTCTCGCTCCGTACCAAGCAGGAATTGGCCCGCCAGAACCTCGAACTGCTCCGGCACATCGACGCCGACATGCAGAGGATGATCGCCCAAGGCGTGGCCACGAAGGCCAACGGGCTCACCGTCAGCGTGAAGGTGAACGAGGCCGAGATGCTCCTCACTCGCGTGGACAACGGGCTCAACCTCGCGCAGATGCTCCTCTGCCAGCTGTGCGGCCTGCCCCTTGACAGCAAGCCCGAACTCTCGGAGCAGGGCCTGGAGGCCGGTGCCGGTCCGGCCGAGGCCGACGTGCAGGTCGCCTTCGGCAACCGTCCCGAACTCCGCCAGCTCGAAACCGCTGTCGGCATCTACGACGAGAAAGTCAAGGTCGAACGTTCGGTCGCCCTTCCCAACCTCGCCCTCACCGGGGGCTACCTTCTGACGAACCCCAGCCTCTTCAACGGTTTTGAACGCCGCTTCCGTGGGACGTGGTCGGTCGGCGTGGCCCTCAGCGTCCCCCTCTGGAACTGGGGCGAGAACCGCTACAAGGTCCGTTCGGCCAAGGCCGACGCCGAGGTGGCCCGCCTGCGCCTTGACGACGCCCGCGAGAAAATCGAGCTCCAGGTGTCGCAGGCCTCGTCGCAGGTCGAAGAAGCCCGCAAGCGCCTCGCGCTCAGCTTGAAAAACAACGAGAAGGCCGAAGAGAACCTCCGCACCGCCCAGCTGGGCTTTAAGGAAGGCACCATCACGACGAGCGACGTCCTGGCCGCCACCACGGCGTGGCTCCAGGCCCGGACCGAAGTCATCGACGCCCGCATCGATGTCCGCCTGACCGACACCTGCCTGCGCAAGGCCCTCGGCACACTCCGTTGAGGAACTCCATTCACACGTAACATCAAAACGCATCAACCATGACAACCCACAAAGGAAATACCGTTAACGTGTTGCCCGCCCTCTTGGTCATCATCGGCGTCATCGCCGTCGTCATCGTGGGCAGCCTGTTCGCTTTCAAGCCCGACACCGACACCATCCAAGGCCAAGCCGACGTGACGGAATACCGCGTGTCGAGCAAGGTGCCGGGGCGTATCCTCCGCTACTACGTCCGCGAGGGCGACCACGTCAAGACCGGCGACACGCTCGCCCTGCTCGAGGCGCCCGACGTCACGGCCAAGTATGACCAGGCACGTGCCGCCGAGGCCGCCGCCCAGGCCCAGCGCGAGAAAGCCGACAAGGGCGCCCGTGACGAACAGAAGCAAGCCGCTTTCGAGATGTGGCAGAAAGCCAAGGCCGGGCTTGGCATCGCCGAGAAATCCTACCAGCGTGTCAAGAACCTCTACGACCAGGGCGTCATGACCGCCCAGAAGCTCGACGAGGTGACCGCCCAGCGCGATGCCGCTCGCGCCACGGAGCGCGCCGCCCGTGCCCAGTATGACATGGCGCGCAATGGGGCCGAACGCGAGGACAAGGAAGCCGCCGCCGCACTCGTGGCCCGCGCCCGCGGCGCCGTGAGCGAGGTGAAGTCTTACGTCGACGAGACGGTGCTCACCGCCCTGGCCGACGGCGAAGTGACGGAGATATTCCCACAGGTGGGCGAGCTGGTCGGCACGGGCGCCCCCATCATGAACGTGGCCATGATGAGCGACATCTGGGTCAGCTTCAACGTGCGTGAGGACCGCCTCGGCCTCTTCTCCGTGGGCAAGGTCATCGACGCCACCGTCCCCGCCCTCGGCGGCCGCGCCGTGCGCCTGAAAGTCTATGCCATGAAAGACTTGGGCAGCTATGCCGCCTGGAAAGCCACCAAGACGACGGGCCAGTTCGACATGAAGACCTTTGAGGTCAAAGCCGCCCCCGTCGCGCCGGTGGCCGGCCTGCGCCCGGGCATGAGTGTCCTTTTCAATCCCTGAGCCATGGTCCGCCTGTTCCACGTGGCCCGGCGCGAGGTGAGGCGCCTGGCCAGCCAACCCATCTATTGGTTCTGCATGCTCGCCGCACCCGTGCTGTGCCTGGTTTTCTTCCTGACACTCATGGGCTCGGGGCTGCCCACGAACCTGCCCCTCGGCCTTGTCGACGACGACGGCTCGGCCACGTCGCGCCAGCTCGCCCGCAACCTCGACGCCTTCCAGCAGTCGGACATCGTGGCCCGGTACCCCACGGTCAGCGAGGCGCGCAAGGCCATGCAGCGCGGCGAGATCTATGGTTTCTACTACATTCCCGAGGGCACTTCGCGCAAGGCCCTGCGCCAGGAGCAGGCCACGGTGTCGTTCTACATGAACTACTCGTACCTCATCGCCGGTTCGCTCGTCTTCCGCGACATGAAGACGATGTCCGAGCTGGCTTCGGGAGCCGCCGTGCAGCAGGTGATGCTGGCCCGCGGCGCCACCGAGGCGCAGGCCATGGCCCTCTTGCAGCCCATCGTGGTCGACACGCATCCCATCAGCAATCCCTGGCTGAACTATTCCGTCTATCTGAGCAACACACTCCTGCCCGGCGTGCTCATGCTCTTCATCACGATGGTTACGGTCTATTCCATCGGCATTGAGGTCAAGGACGGGACGGCGCGCGAGTGGCTCGCCGAGGGTGGCTTCTCGCTCACGCAGTCCCTGGCGGGCAAGCTCCTGCCGCAGACCGTGGCTTTCGTCCTGCTTTGGGGGCTGGTCGACGTGGTGCTCTACGCCTGGCTGCGTTTCCCCTGCCTGTGCGGGCTGCCCGTGATGCTGGGCGTGTCGGCGCTGGGCGTCGTGGCGGCGCAGGGGCTGGGCGTGTTCATGTTCGCTGCCCTGCCCACGCTGCGGCTCGGGCTGAGTTTCGCCTCGCTCTGGGGGGTGATCTCGTTCAGCATCTCCGGCATGTCGTTCCCCGTCATGGCCATGCACCCCGTGCTCCAAGGGCTGTGCAACCTCTTCCCCCTGCGCCACTATTTCCTGCTCTACGTGAACTTCGCCCTTAATGGCTATGACGCCGCCGACATCTGGCCGAACCTCGTCGGGCTGGCCGCCTTTGCCCTGCTGCCCCTTGTGGTGGGGTGGCACCTGAAACGAACCCTGCTGACCGTCAAATACATACCCTGATGAATGTCGTGAAACGATACTTCGCCTATCTCCGCCAGGCCGCACACGACCTGGGCTGGATTTGCTGGCGCGAGCTGCGGCAGACCGTGCGCGACCAAGGCGTGCTCATCTTCTTCCTGGTCGTCCCGCTGGCCTATCCCCTCGTCTATGCCTTTATCTACACGAACGAAGTGGTGCGCGACGTCCCCGTGGCCGTCGTCGACGACAGCCGGACGGGCCGGAGCCGCCTCTATGTGCGCCACCTCGACGCCTCGCCCGACGTGAGAGTCGTTTCGTTCTGTGCCGACATGGACGAGGCGCGCCGGATGCTGCGCCGCCGCGAGGCCTACGGCATTGTCTACCTGCCCGCGAATTTCAACGACGAGCTCGTGCGTGGCCGCCAGACCTGTGTCAAGGTGTTCTGCGACATGAGCGGCCTGCTCTACTACAAGGCCCTGTTGTCCGCCAACACCTACGTGTCGCTCGACATGAACGCCGACATCAAGATGCTCTACCAGCCCGGCCTGACCAAGGAACAGGAGAAAATCCTCACGCAGCCCATCGCTTACGAAGAGGTGAGCCTCTACAACCCGCAGAACGGTTTTGCGGCATTCCTCATCCCGGCCGTCCTCGTACTCGTCATCCACCAGACCCTCCTTCTGGGTATCGGCCTTTCGGCCGGCACGGCGCGCGAGCGCAACAGCTACGCCGAGCTCGTGCCCGTCAACCGCCACTTCAACGGCCTGCTCCGTATCGTCCTGGGCAAGGGGCTGGCCTACCTGCTCGTCTACGTGCCGGTGGCCGTCTACGTGTTGGGTGTGGTCCCGCGGCTGTTCCGGCTCAACCACCTCGGCGCGCCCGCCACGCTGGGCGCCTTCGCCGTCCCCTTCCTGCTGGCCACCATCTTTTTCTCCATGACGGTCTCTGTGGCCATGCGCCGGCGCGAGACGTGCATCCTGCTCATTGTCTTCACCTCGGTGCCGCTGCTCTTCATCTCCGGCGTCTCGTGGCCGCGTTCGGCCGTGCCCACGTTCTGGCAGGCCGTTTCCTACTTCTTCCCCTCGACGTTCGGCATCAACGGCTACATCCGCATCAACAGCATGGGGGCCACCCTGCCGCAGGTCAGCTTCGAGTGGTACGGCCTGTGGGCACAGGCCGTGTTCTACTTCCTGACCACATGCGTTTTCTACCGCGCCCAGATCATCGCCTCGCGGCGCCGCCTCATTGCGCAATACAAGGCCTTGAAAGCCACGGCCACGCCTTCCGGCAAAGCCTGACCCCGGACGGAGGGCGTGGAGCCTTCCGCCGGGAGGCGGGCCGGCAGAAGAACCCGGACGCCACACCACGGGGTATGCCGGAATTCGTGCCGTGACGGATGCACTGGCGCGCGAGGCTGTCGCTGCGACAGAAATCCGTCGCAGTGCTGCACTTTTTCGGCCGGGAGCCCGTTGTTTCCGCAAAAAAGTGATAGCTTTGCCCTCGTAAGTACGAAATATCTGGCAAACCTGACTATGAACACCCCTCACAGCAAACTCATTGTGGCCACAGTGGCCGGCATGATGTCCGCATGGGCGGCCACCCCGCTCCATGCGCAGGATGCGGGCGTCGACCTGGCGGCGCAACGTTCTGAAATACAAATCGTCAAGACCATTCCCGGCGAGCGTGTGGACCACGGCGGCTTCGTCGTCAACCCCACGCCCCAACGCATGGCCCTCACGCCTTCGCAGCGCCTCGACATCAGCGGCGGCGTGCGCGTCAAAGACAAGAAAGGCCTCTTTGGTGCCGACACGGGCTTTCTGCCCGCAGGCGACGGCCGCGTCCGCCTGACCGTCGATTTTGGCGGGAAGGCAGCCCGCAAGGCCGGCGTGCGCGGAGTCTCGGGCGCCTACGTCCTGCGCATCAATGAGAAGGGCATCACCATCACGGGCTACGACGAGCGGGGCGCCTTCTACGGCCTGCAAACCCTGCGCCAGCTCCTCGCGAGCCCGGGCAGCCAGGGGGGGAGCCTGCCCTTCGGCGTTGTCAATGACTGGCCCAGCCTGCCCAACCGCGGCGTTGTCGAAGGGTTCTACGGCACGCCCTGGTCGCACCAGGCGCGCCTCTCGCTCATCGACTTCTACGGCCGTTTCAAGCTGAACGCCTACCTCTATGGCCCCAAGGACGACCCCTACCACAGCAGCCCTAACTGGCGCGAGCCCTATCCCGCCGAAGAGGCGGCTCAGATCCGCGAGCTCATCGACGCCTGCCGCCGGGCGCGTGTCGATTTCGTCTGGGCCATCCATCCGGGCAAGGACATCAAGTGGAACGAGGAGGACTACGGCAACCTCGTGCGCAAGTTCAACCTGATGTATGACCTCGGCGTGCGCCATTTCGCCCTCTTCTTCGACGACATCTCCGGCGAGGGCACCAATCCCGAGCGGCAGACCGCGCTGCTCAACCGCCTGACCGACGACTTCGTGCGGGCCAAGGGCGACGTTTCGCCCCTGACCGTCTGCCCGACGGAGTACACCCGCCTGTGGGCCAATCCCGGGCCGCGCGGCAGCCTCATTACCTACGGCAAGACGCTCTATCCCGAAATCAAAGTGCTTTGGACGGGCGACGCCGTGTGCAGCGACCTCACGCGCGAGACCCTCGGGTTCGTCAATCCCCGCATCCAGCGTCCGGCCTACTACTGGTGGAACTTCCCCGTGACGGACTACGCCCGCCAGTTCCTCCTCCAAGGGCCTACCTACGGCCTCACCACCGGCCTCACGTCCGACGACGTCAGCGGCATCGTCAGCAACCCGATGGAGCATGCCGAAGCCTCGAAGCTCGCCCTCTACGGTGTGGCCGACTATGCTTGGAACACGACAGGCTATAACCCCATCGACAACTGGGAACGCGGCCTCCACGAGCTCGTCCCCGACGCTACGGCGGCCTACCGCACCTTTGCCATCCATTCGGGCGACACCGAGACGGGCTACCGGCGCGACGAGTCGTGGGAGACACCCACTTTCCGCCTCGCCGACTGGCAGGACGCCGCAGCCGACAGCCTCGAAGCCGAGTTCCGGCGGATTGAGGCCGTGCCCGCAGCCCTCGAAGCCGGATGCCCCGCCCCCCTGCTGGGCGAATTGCGCCCTTGGCTCAATGAGTTCGGCAAGCTGGGCACACGCGGCCGCCGCGCTGTCGAGCTGGGCCGCCTCTACCGGCAGGGGAACGATGACGCCGCGTTCTGGGCACACTATGTCGACAACCTCATGACGCCCGCCGACCGCCAGGCTTACGAGGCCCACAAGTCGGGCTCACTGCGCCTGCAACCCTTCTACGAGCACATCATGGACGATACGGGCCACGGATTCCTCACCCGCCTGCTCGGCACCACGCCCAACGACTACAAGGCCGTCGGGTCGGCACGCAACATCACGACCGTTTCGTCGAAACTCATGCTCGACCACGACTCCACCACGTTCTACACCACAGGCGTGGCCCAACGGGAGGGCGACTGGATCGGAGTCGACCTGCACACGGTGCGCGATGTGGCCGAGGTTTCCATCCTCCAAGGCCGCAACTCCGTCGACGATGTGGACTACTTCGACCACGCCACGCTCGAAGCCTCCGAGGACGGGAAAACGTGGCAGCCCCTCATCGGCGAGATGACCGGGCAGTATGTCATTCACTGGACCGGCCCTGCCGTCCGCGCCCGCTACGTCCGCCTGCGCCGCCTCGACTCCAAGCGGACCAACTGGGCGGCCGTCCGCTCCTTCGACGTCAATCCCCTCCACGCCGACAGCCTCGGCTTCGCCCTCGAAGCCCCCGACCGCGACGCGGCCCTCTTCGCCTTCGACCGCAACCTGGCCACGTCTTACAAGGGGACGGGCACGCTCACCTTCGGCGTCGTCGGAGACACGAAAGCCTGCACCCTGCTGATGCGCAAGCCCGCCGGAACCCTGTCCTGCAAGCAATATGACGCCGATGGCGGCCTGCTGGCCGAGACCACGCTCACCACGCCCTATGTCCGGCTCGAACTGGCCGACGGCGCCGCCCGGGTGAGCCTCGAAGGGCCAGTCGAAATCTTCGAAATCGTCGCCCACCAGTAACCGCGCGAAACCACACTACGGCCTATGAGACGTCCCCTCCTTCTTGCCAGCCTGATGATGCTGGCCCTGACAGCCTTCGGCCAGTCAGCTCCCCGCGATGTCGCCGCCGACTACGACGAGCTGGCCGACACCAAGCCGCACGACGGCCCGGAGGTCTGGGACCGCATGTCCCGCCCCGCCGTCCTGGCGTGGGGCACGACCGACGTACGCTATAAGAAGTTCGACCTGCCCGAGGGCACCAGCACCCGCACGCTCCGCCTCCGGGCCTGGCGCGGCGAGCGCGTCCATGCCCAGGCCGTGCTCTGGACCCGCAGTGGCCTCGACAGCGTCCGCCTCAGCGTGGGCTGCCTCCGCGCCGGTCGTGCCGTCATCCCCGATTCGGCGGTGAGCGCCAGTTTCGTGCGCTACGTCATGACCGACGAGCCCAACCCCGACGGCAGCGGCTGCGGTCTGCGCCCGGTGAAGTCCGAGTGGGACTCGTCGCTCGTGGCCGACGTGATCGACATCGCCCGTGTGCGTCCGGTCGGCGCCCGGTCGGCACAGCCGCTGTGGCTCACCGTACGCGTGCCGCGCGATGCCCGTCCGGGGCGTTACAGCGGTACGCTCGACGTCACCGCTGCCCGTGGCGAGCGCCTCAGCCTGCCCTTTGAAGTCGAAGTGAGCAGCCGCACGCTCACCCCGCCCAGTGAGTGGAAACTCAACCTCGACCTCTGGCAGAACCCCTACGCCGTGGCGCGCTATTACGGCGTGCCCCTGTGGAGCCAGGCCCACTTCGACGCCATGCGCCCGATTATGAAGATGCTGGCCGACGCCGGACAGCGCGCCATCACCACTACGCTCATGTACGAGCCTTGGGGCGGGCAGACCGAGGACTTCTACCTCAGCATGATCACCCGCACCCGCCGCCTCGACGGGACGTGGGCCTACGATTACGCCGTCTTCGACCGCTGGGTCGAGTTTATGACGGACGACGTGGGCATCGGCGGACTCATCAACTGTTACAGCCTGATTCCCTGGTCGTTGAGTTTCGACTATTTCGACCAGGCAACGAACCGCGTCGAGTTCATCACCGCCCGCCCCGGCGACAAGGCTTATGCCGACTACTGGGTGCCCTTCTTGAAGGATTTCGCTGCCCACCTGCGCCGGAAGGGCTGGTTCGAGCGCACCGCCATCGCCATGGACGAGCGCCCTATGGAGGCCATGCGCGAGGCCATCAAGGTCATCAAGGCCGCCGATCCGGCGTTCAAGATCTCGCTGGCAGGGGGCTACCATCCGGAAATCATCGACGACCTCTACTACCTGTCCGTCCCCTATGGGGTGCAGTTCCCCGACAGCGTCAAGGCAGGGCGCCGGAGCCACGGGCAGCTGAGTTGTGTCTATACTTGCTGCACCGAGGCTTTCCCGAACATCTTCACGTTCTCCGATCCGGCCGAGGCGGCATGGACGGCCATCCATGCTGTGGCCGGCGACTACGACGGCTACCTGCGCTGGGCCGTCAATTCGTGGACGGCCGACCCCCTGCGCGACTCGCGCTTCACGCGCTTTGCCGCCGGCGATACCTATAACATCTATCCCGGTCCGCGCAGCAGCATCCGCTTCGAGCGCCTCGTCGAGGGGCTGCAAGCCGCCGAAAAGGTGCGCCTGCTGCGCGAGGACCTCGCCGCACGGGGCGAGCGCCGCAAGCTCGACCGCCTGAACCACGCCGTCGGCCAGTTCACACCCGCAGGCATGGAGGCCAGCAAGCAAACGGCCGGACAGATGGTCAGCCGCCTGCACGAGCTGCTCAATACGCTCTGACACATGAACATCCCTTTTGGGAAAGGCCATATCTCCGGTTTTTAACAGTCTTTCCCTCGTGCGGCCACCAGTGGGTGGCCGCTTTTTTCTTGCCATGCCCCGTGGCGTCTTTTCCGCCCGCTATGGGGCGGCGAAGCCTATCTTTGTGTAACTTTGCAGCCTGGCCATGATTCACGACGCCCTTTTCCGGCTTATCAACGCCGAGTTCCCCTTTGAGCCCACCGACCAGCAGGCCGCCGCCATGCTGGCCCTGGCGCGCTTCGTCACCTCCACGCGGCGGGGCGGCGCATTTGTCCTGCGCGGTTATGCCGGCACGGGCAAGACGTCGCTCGTCGCCGCCCTTGTCCGCGCCCTGAAACGCACCGGGTGCCCCACGGTGCTGCTTGCCCCGACGGGCCGCGCGGCCAAGGTGTTCTCGCGCTACGCCGGCATGGCGGCCTTCACCATCCACAAGGCCATTTACAGGCAGGAGGCCTTCGAGGGCGAGCACACGCGCTTTGCCCTTGGTTTCAACAAGCTGCGCGGGGCCGTCTTCATCGTCGACGAGGCCTCGATGATCTCCGGCCGTCCGGCGCCGGGCTCCGTCTTCGGGTCGGGCTGCCTGCTCGACGACCTCGTGCGCTACGTGGGCGAGGGCGACGGATGCCGCCTCATCTTCGTGGGCGACACGGCGCAGCTCCCGCCGGTGGGCGAGGACGTGAGCCCGGCCCTCGACGCCGAGGCCTTGGCCCGTTTCGGGCTGAGGGCCACGGGCGTGGAGCTTTCGGAAGTAGTCCGGCAGGCCGAGATATCGGGCGTCCTTTGGAACGCCACCCGGCTGCGCCGCCTTGTGGGCAGCGGGGCGGCGGACTATCCCAGCATCCGCGCCGAGGGGTTCGACGACGTGCGCCTCGTGCCGGGCGGCGAACTCATCGAAGAGCTTGTCGGCGCTTACGGCTATGGCGGAACCGACGAGACCATCGTCGTCACACGCTCGAACCGCCGGGCTGTCATCTACAACAACGGCATCCGCGCCCGCATCTTCGACCGCGAGGGCGAACTGACGCGCGGCGACTGGGTGATGGCGGTGAAGAACAACTACTATTGGACGGAACAGGCTGCCGCCGCCCTGCCCGAGGGCGAACGCCTGCCTTTCGACTTCGTGGCCAACGGCGATGTGGCTGAGGTGAGGCGGCTGCGCAACATCCACGAAATGCACGGCTTCCGCTTTGCCGACGCTACGCTGCGTTTTCCCGACTACGACGACTATGAGCTGACGCTCCGTGTGGTGCTCGACACGTTGCAGAGCGAGGCGCCCGCCCTGACAGCCGACGAACGCGACCGCCTTTTCGAGGCTGTCGCCGCCGACTACGCGCACATCCGCAACCGCCGCGAGCGGATGAAGCAGCTCCGGCTCGATCCTTATTACAACGCCCTGCAAATCAAGTATGCCTATGCCGTCACCTGCCATAAGGCGCAGGGCGGACAGTGGAGCCGCGTCTTTGTCGACCAGGGCTACCTTGGCGACGCTCCGGCCGACGACGCCTACCTGCGCTGGCTCTACACGGCCTTCACCCGCACGTCTGACCGCCTCTATCTTGTCAACTGGCCCCCCGCGCAGACCGAGACAGCCCCTCCCGGCCAATCATAGCCGTCACTTCCTTACGGTCCAAAACCTGTCACTGCGACACCTGCGACGGAAACCGCTTCCGTCGCAGGTGTCGCAGTGACAGGTTTTCCGTGCAGGCCGTTTGGTCAGAATGGGTAGCCGATGGCGAAGTGGATGGCGTTGCCGTCGGAGAAACGCTCGATGTTGTACCACCCGCGTCGCGACGTCTCGTAGGGCGCGTGTAGGGCGATGCCGTAGTCGAGTCGGATGACGATGAAGTCGAGGTCGTAGCGCAGGCCGACGCCGGTGCCGACGGCGATGTGGCTCAGGTTGCGGGTGTTGAGCTCGCCGCCGGGGCGCTGCGGGTCGGCGCGCAGGAGCCAGACGTTGCCGGCGTCGAGGAATGCGGCGCCGTAGAGCGAGCCGAAGATGGGAAAGCGCAGCTCGGCGTTGGCTTCGAGCTTGACATCGCCGGTCTGGTCCATGTAGGAATACTTGCTGCGGTCGGTGCGGAAGCTGCCTGGCCCGACGGTGCGCACGGTGAAGGCGCGCACGCTGTTGGCGCCGCCGACGTAGAACTGGTCGGAGTAGGGGGCGCGCTCGCTGTTGCCGTAGCTGTAAATGACACCGCCGAAGAAGCGTGTGGCCAGGTCTATTTTCGGCGCCAGGCGCCAGGTCTTGTGCACTTCGGCCGTGGCTTTCACGAACTGGGCGAAGGGGTTGCCGAGCAGTTCCTTGTCGCGCTGGTTGAAGCCTTTGCCCGCCATGGCATAGATGGCGGAGGTCAGGTTGCCGGCCTCCTTTACGGTGGCTTGGAACCAGACGGGATGGCGTTGCCGGCGGGGCGAGGTGTAGGTGTAGGTGTACGAGAGCGAGGGCACGAACTGGTTGCGCATGCTGACGGCGAGGGCGGGGTTTTCGTTCATGATGGAGTCGAAGTCGGCCGTGGTGCTGAGCATGTGGTCGTAATCGATGTCGAGCAGGGCGAGCTCGTGGCGCGAGTTGGCGTTGAGGTGCCACTTGTAGGTGGCGCTCACGCCGGCGTTGATCATGTTGAAGAAGCCGGCGCGGTTGGTCCAGTCGGCGTCGATGGCGAAGACGGTCGAGGCCGGGAAGCGCACGTGGCGGCGGCTGACGCCGGGGAAGACGAAGCGGGGCAGGTCGAACGAGAGTTTGGTGCCCAGTTCGAAGGAGTTGAGCAGCGAGTTGCTCCCCCGGCGGCCGGCGCCCGTCTGCCACTCATAGGAGCCGTAGATGTCGAACGATACCTTCTCGGCGCCGCGGAAGGCGTTGCGCTTGGCCAGTCCGAATGAGATGCCCGGGCCTACCTGCTGGTTGCTCTTGAACGTCGCGTTGACTTCGAAGTTGCTGTCGTAGAGCTTGTCCATGACGGCGTTGATATAGATGTCGAGCGTGTCGCACGTGGCCGACGTGTCGCGTGGCAGGTAGTTGACGTCGAGCGACGAGAAAACGCCGTAGCCGTTCAGCTTTTCGAGGGTGTTCTCCTGATGGCGCAGGCGGTAGAGCTCGCCGTGGCGATGGGCCACGCCTTGGTGCCAGAGGATATAGCGGAGGGGGATCTTTCCTTTCGGGAAGTCGAACGTGTAGTGTCCGAAGGCGGCATGCTCGGTGAGCGAGTCGCCGGCTGTGTTGCGGACGCGGACATGGGTGTTGCCGATATACCAGCGACGGCGGACGCGCGCCGGCATGTTCTCGGCGGGGCGCAGCTGGAGCTGCACGCGGTGCTTGACTTGGAAGGTGTCGGCGTAGTAGGTGGCGTAGGGGGCGGAGTAATAGAAGTAGCCGTTCTGGCGGAAGAGGCGTTCGAGGCGGCTGCGCTCCTGGCTGAGGTTGGAGGCGTTGAAGGGGTCGCCCTTGTGCAGGTAGGTGCGGCGCCGGCGGGCTCGGATGAGGCTGTCGGCCACGGGCGGGAAGCCGACATAGGAGATGGAGTCGAGGCGGTAGACGGGACCGGTGTGTACCGTGTAGGCCAGGCGGGCCTTGCGGGGGTTCTTGGCCGGGAGGACGTCGTAGGTCACGCGGCTGCCGAAGAAACCGTAGTTGCGGAGCGTGTTGGTGGCCACCTTGACGCGCACTTCGGGGTTGACGGTCGAGATGTAGACCGGCGTCGAGGCGAAGTTGCGGAAGAGCCAGCGGCCGAACTTGCCCCGGCTGTCGGAGAATGCGGAGTAGAACCAGAGTCCCGGCTGTATGGGCCAGCGCAGGCTCGACGAGCCGAAGAGCGATCCGTTGGGGGGATAGCCCAGCACGGCGTCGACTTCGGGCTTGACGGTCTCGAAGGCGGACTTGCTGACGCGGGCTTCTTCGGCCAGGCTGTCGCGGGCGGCGTCGCTGAGTGCCTTGCGCAGCGAGTCGGAGGTGGCGGGCGCGATGCGGCCCGACGTGAGGGCGCTGTTGACGAGGCGGTCGACGGCACGGGCGGCTTCGGCGATTGATGTGATGACGCCGGCCGTGTCTTTCTTCCCTTTTTTCAGGGCTTCCTGGTCGGCGTAGGTGATGCCGGCCGTGCCGAGGTAGAAGGTTTCGTCCTCGGGGATTTTGTCGGTCAGGGAGCATGCGGCGGTCAGCCAGCTGCACGTTATTATATATAGGAGGGAGCGGAGTGTTTTCATCGGGCTTTATTTTGTGGTCGTGGCTTCGGGGGCCTTCTTGGGTTTGGGCGTGCGGAAGATGAAGAGCTCGCCGAGGC
>HF989209.1:26709-32826 GCA_000431275.1 Prevotella sp. CAG:755
TGGCTCTTCCGCCGGAGCACGAGGCCGGCTCCCGTCTTGGTCAGCTGCCCTACGAGGGGGTCGTTGGTGTTGCGGTCGTAGAAGACCTTGACGTGGCGTGTCGAGCTCTTGTCGAGGCGGTATTCGATCGAGACGTTGTCGATGAAGCTCTCGGCCGAGTTCTCGGCGTCGGCGCCGGTGCTGACTTTTCCGCCGATGATGATGCTGATGCGGTTGCCCCAGAAGCGTTTGGCGAACTGGAAGGAGTAGTCCGTCTGTTCCGTTCCGGTGGCCGAGGTGCCGCTTTCGACGCCGAGGTTGATGTCGATGGTGCGCAAGGCGCTGCCGGCGATGTTCTGGATTTCGCTTTGCAGGAAGGCGTTGAGGGCGTCGTTGGCCTTGAAGCCACTGCCCGAGGTGCCGCCCTCGTCGGTGATGAACATGCCGGTGGCGAGCATCGTGACGGCCGTCTTTCCGCGCTGTTCGGGCGTCATGGCGGCCAGCTGGTTCTGTACGCTGAGGTCTTCGGGCGCTTCGATAGTGAATTCCAGACCCATCTGGTCGAGGGGCTTCGTAATGGCGATGCCGACGTCGAAGTTGACCGAGCGGGGCGCGTCGTTTTCCGTCACGGTAGCCTTCACCCGCTCTTTGGCGGCGATGTTGAGCGTGGGGTTCATCATGTCGCCGAGGAAGTCGATATAGCTTCCCTCGACGAGCTGGAACGTTTTGAGCGGGATGACCGGCAGGGCATACTTCATTTCGCCGCTGCCCGCCGTGAAGCGTCCCGTGAGGCGCATGTCGCCCTGCTGGTTGAGGCGGAAGTTGAGCGTGCCGCCGCCTTCGATGTCGACGTAGCTCGACTTGTCGTCGCTGAGTTCGCAGCGGAAGTGTGCCGCCTCGCTGATGTTCAGGGCCATCGAGAGGTCCATGCCCATGACGGCCGGCGTGGGCGGAGACGCGGCCGTGCTGTCGGCGAAATTGACGAAGTGGACAAGCCCTTCGAGCTGGTCTTCGACCGTGAGGGGCGAGTCTTTCAGGATGTAGGTCATGTCGGTGTTGCCGAGCAGGTCGAGCTGTCCGTTGACGTAGATGTGCTCCATCGTGCCGCGCATCGAGGCGTGAATGTTCGTATAGACTTTCCCGAAGACCATCGACTCGCGCTTTCTCTTGGCATTGATGAGCTCGTAGTTCGTGGCGTTGACGTCAAGGTTCATTCTGACGGCCTCGGCGTCCGAAAAGTCGATGGCACCGTTGAGGCGAAGCGGCGCCGCGCTGGTCGAGTAGAGCGCGAAGTCTTTCATGGTGAGCCGGTTGTCGTCGATGACGATGGGCGTGGTGTCCATGCGCAGCGAGATGCCGTAGACGTCGGAGAAGACGCGGGCCGAGTCGAAGCGCACGCTGCCGTTGGCCATGAGCTTGTCGGTCGGGCCGTGTAGGGTAAGTATGCCGTTGCAGCCGCCTTCTAGGCTGACGTCGGTGCCGGCCATGAAGCCGTTGGCCATGGCCAGGGGGAAGTTGAGCAGCTCGGCCTTGCCCGCGAACTGGCCCCCGTCGCGGTCGGCGTAGACACCGGAACAGCGGAGCACGTCGTTGCCGTTGCGCTTGACAGTGGCGTCGAAGAGGTGGTGCCTCTCTTCGGGCAGGTAGGAGGCGCGGAGCCCGATGTCGCCGAGGGGTGTGCCTTCGAAGGCCAGCTGGTCGATGTCGATGGCGGCCTTGGCCGTGAGGGTGTCGCGGTCTTGCGTCACGTGGATGTCGCCGGCCAGGAGGCCTGTCAGGCGGGGCATGTAGGGCAGCACGTTCGAGAGTTCGCCCAGGTTGAGCCGCGCTACGTTCAGCGTGACGTCGTTGGTCGAGTCCTTAGGTTGGCCGTGGATTTGAAGCGAAGTGCCGTCGTCGGCCAGCAGGTCGACGTTGGCGTAGAGCATCCGGGCGTTGCTGACGTAGAGGTAGTTGTCGTGATTGATGCGGAAGTCGCGGTAGGCGATGACGGGCCGGTCGGGGAAGAGGCGGACGGCCACGCCGCTGTCGCCCACGAAGGCTTCGACCCCGACATCGACGCCTTTTGCTCCCTCGCTGTCGATGAACTGGAAGTCGGCCCCGGCGCTGCGCGAGCGCACAAAGGCGTTGGCGTAGACGCGGAAGTGGTTCGGGTTGTTGGCTGCGGAGTTGATGACGCTGCCCTGCATCTTGACTCCGCCGCTGTCTTGCATGACGAGCAGGCGTACGCTGTCGAGTTGCAGCTGTCCGGAGCGCAGGGTGAAGAGGTCGGTGCGTCCGTTGAGGCCACGCAGGGTGTCGGCGTTGAGGTTGACGAACATGCTGTCGACGTCGATGCCCCTTAGCGCCATGAACTTGCTGATGGGATTCTGCCGGCCGGCGTTCACATAGAGTGCGAGGGCGGGCAGCTGGGTGCGCAGGGCATTCTGGTCGAGGCGGCGGGCTTCGACCTGCTGGCTCAGCAGGCTGGCAAAGCGGCCCGCCTGTGTCGCGAGCCTGCCGGCGTCGTCGCGTCCCAGGAGGCGCAGGTCGAGGTCGCCCGAGCGCATGAGGGCATAGGTTGTGTCGGGTGCTGTGCCGAGGGCAAAGGTGATGTCGCGCATGGTGACGCTCTTCATGGCCGTCATGAAGCGGATGTCGCTGAGGCTGCCGTCGATGTCGAAGGCTGTGAAGTCGCGCCGCGCTGCCACGTTGAGCCCGATGCTGGCGCCGATGTCGGTGCTGTCTTTCCCGCCGGTGAGCTGGCGCAGGCTGATGAGGGGCACGTCGGCCCGGAGTGTGGCTGTCAGGCTGTCGGGCGCGATGCGGGCGTCGATTGTCCCGTTGCCTTGGACAAGGCGGTTCTGTGCCGTGAAGGTCGCATGGGCCATGCCTCCCGCCATGTCGGCGTTGAGGGTCAGGCTGTCGAGGGGATAGCCCGAGTAGCTGAACGCGCCGACGGTGGCGCGGGCGTGCAGCGATGAGCGGAGGGCAAGCGGGTCGAAGCCGCGGCCCGAGGCGGCGAGGCTGCCGCTGAAATCGCTCAGCCCCATGCCGGGCAGGAAGGCACTGAGCGGCAGGGTCTGCGCCGTGGCGCTGAGGGCGTAATGTTCGGTGGCGAGGTTGGCCCGGCCTGAGGCGGCGAGGCTGCCGCCGGGGATGGAGAGGCGGAGGCGGGTCGTGTAGTCGTCGCCGCGGAAGCCGGCTTCGCCCCGGGCGCTCATGCCGTTGGGGATGGCCACCGGCGAGGGGACGAGGCGGCGGAGCGGCGAGAGGTCGGCCGTTGTCAGGCGCCAGTCGGCGTGGCCGCTGCGTCGGGCAGAGGCGAGATGTTCGGCGTGTCCGGTGGCGTGGAGGGTCAGGAGCCCGCCGATGCGGGCTTCGAGCCGATTGAGGCGGAGGCTGTCCATGTTGCCGGCGGCCGAGAGGGTGAGGCGTGCGGCTTCGTCGGGGATGAGCGGGCGCAAATCGGCCGGGAGCGCCTCACCCGCCAGAATGAGGACGTCGCCGCGTCCCAGGCGCGCGTCGACAAGAGCTTTGAGCTCGCCGCCCCGTCCGGCGGTGAGCGCGGCCCAGTCAAGGGCCACGTGGGCCGTCAGCCGCGAGTGGGCTGTCCGCAGCGTCAGCGCGGGCAGGGCGATGGATGCCGTGTCGAGGCGCACACGCCCGTAGAGCTGGGCCACGCTCAGGCCGCTGCGCTCGTCGAAGGCAAGGCGCCGCAGGTTCAGGTTGAGCCGTCCGGCAGAGTCGTAGTCGATGGAGTCGACGCGCAACGTGAGCCGCTCGACGGCGATGTGGTTCGGGTCGATCCCAGAGGCGAGCCGCATGGCCTGCGGCACGTCGTAGGTGGCCGCCGAGCGGTCGAGGGCCAGGAGGCCGACGGCATAGTGCGAGCGCCCCGTGTCGAAACGGCCGTGGCGTATCGTGGCGCGTCCGAGGCGTGCTCCGACGCGCATGGAGTCGCCCGGCATCCGCAGGGCAAGGCTGGTGTTCACGATGTCGGCACGGCGCAGGTGGATGTCCCACCGGCTGGGGGCCGCGGGGGTGGTGTCCTCGCGGGCCGTGTCGCTCAGGGCTACGAGAAGCGCGGTGTTTTTGAGCATGACGCGGTCGACGAGCACGCGCTCTTCTCCCAGGTCGACGCCTCCCGGCAGCGCGGCGCTCAGCAGGCCGACACGCCCGCTGACCTGTACGTCGGGGATGAGGTCGAGCGTGTTGAGACGTGCGTCGATAAGGCTGACTATGTTCACCTCGGCTCGCCCGTGGACCAACGGCCAGAGCCGCACGCCGACCCGCAGGGCGCGGGCGTCGACAAGGGTGTCGCGGCCGCGTATGGCCTGCATGTCGCCAAGGGCCAGGTCGAGGGGGAAGGCCAGGCGGACGCGCCCGATGTGTACACGCATCCCCGTGGCGTCAGAGAGGACGGACGTAGCCTCGCGGACAATGAAGCGCTGCACGGGCGGTATGTAGACCAACACGGCCAGGATGAGGAACAGCACGATGGGGGTTGCCACGACGAGGCCGAGGGTCAGGAATATCTTGCGGAGGGTTTTCTTCTTTTTCATAAGGGGATGATGGGAGTGGCTGCGGCGGAGCCTCTCTTTGTCTACGTATGGGCAAAGATACTGCAAACGAGTGGAAAGGGCATGAAAAGCCGCAGGTTTTTCTCAGTCCTTGCCCGGTGCCGCCTGTCTTGGCGGCGCAGGGTGGCGCATCCGGGCGGAAAGGGCAAGAAAAGCCGGGGATTCTCTCAGAAGCGCACCGCCGCGGAACGTGGCGGTGCCGTTTACGGTGCGCGGCAGACCGCCTGTCGCCACGCAAACGGTCATCCCGGCGCGTGGGCGGACTGAACCGGCTGTCTGTCCGTCGTTTGGCAAGGACGTCCCTTGGCGGCGGGGCGCCGCGCTCACTCGTCCATCATCAGTTTGAGCTGGACGGGTTGTCCGGCCAGGAACATGCGGGCCAGGCCGCCCGAGGTGGTCAGCGTGGAGGGCATCTGGCCCGTCAGGGTGAGGCGTCCGCCCTCGAGGTGGTAGAAAGCGTTGTTCGACGGAAGCACCCAGTCGCCCCCGATGCCGACATCGAGAGTCAGGTTGGGGTTGGCCTGTTGGACAAGGCGCAGGAAGCGCGGCGCGTCGAGCACGCGGGCCATGGCATAGGGGCGGGCGTCGGGCATGTTGCCGCTTGCGCCGACCCGCATTGTCGCACGCTTGACGCCCAAACGGCGTCGGACGTGGTGAATCATGGCGTCGAGAGCTTCGTCAGTGCGTGCCAGCGCTTCGGCCACCTCACATTGTTCCTTGTCGCGGCGGCGTGCGAAGCAGAGGCCGGCCAGCTGGCCGCCGCGGCGTACGGTGCAGAATATGTGGCCCTCTTGGCGCCAGGCCGCCAAGGCCGTGAAGAACGACGACCGGTCGTGGCAGAGTGCCAGATCGGTGCGGCGGCGGATGTTGCGGTAGCAGGTGTAGATTTCCTGTGCCTCTTCCCCGGGCTCTTCCACCTCGAATTGTGGCGGCACGTCGTCGAGGCTGTCCGTCACGTCGACCTCGGCGCGGTAGACGGCCGTCTGGTAGCCCCCGTGGCGTTCGTAGAAGCCGAAGAGCTCCTCGTCCGCCGGGATGACAAAGCTCATCAGCGCCCCGGCCTTGGCCAGGCGGCGGTGGGCTTCGTCGATGATGCGGCCGGCCAGTCCCTTGCCGCGGTGGCCGGGGTGTGTGGCCACCCCCGAGAGGTATCCCACGCGCACCACCGTGCCGTAGAAACTCATCGGGTAGAGGAAGGCCTGCAAGGCCGAGACGACTTGGCGCTCGTGGATGATGCAGACATTCGACGCGGGCGTATATTTACGGGTGAAGTAGAGGTCGAGGAAAGGCTCGGGGTCGCCGAAGCAGGTGCGCCAGAGCTCCCGCGTCTGGTTGCGCACCTCGTCGTTGTTCAAGTAAGGCATGGTTCGGGTGATGTGAGTTCGGTCACTGCACACTTTTCGAGCAGGACATGGGGTTGATACGAAAGTTTGGCGCGGCGCAGGCCTTCGATGCCAAGGTCTTCTTCGCGGTTGACGTAGGCGAACTGCTCCGGCAGGCTGCGCACGAAGTCGCGGTTGATGACGGCATAGGCTCCGTCGTAGTCTGTGTCGGCCTTTTCGACGCAGACGTCGAA
>HF989210.1 GCA_000431275.1 Prevotella sp. CAG:755
ATATTTTGGGCAGTGGGTATCTTTCCCGAAATGTCGGAGCAGTCTTACAAGGTCACACCACATGGAGGCATCTGCAATATGATAGCCGTTTCGGATACAGATTTTTATGGAGTTCCAATATTCATGTAAATTGATATTTGATATGACGGCATATCTGAACATTTCTGTCTGTTCCGCTTTAAGCAATGTTTCCTTTTTGCTGTCGGTCAGAATGGCGGTAAAAAATTCGTATGGGGTCAGTTCGTGGAATGCTCCCTTGAAGCCGTTCCGCCTTAATTCGGGAATGATGCGCATTGCCGGATAAGTCTTGTATGCGTCTATGTTGTATGCTTTCAGCATCTTGTTGCTGCGTAAATCCATATCGCTCCATTCAGTCCAAAGGTCATAGTACATCGTGTGCATGGCTCTCAGTCGGGCAATAACTTCGCTCTTTCCATTTGGGGCAATCCACCATTGCACCACCTCCCTTATGGAATACTCTGCCTTCTGTCCCACCTTGTATGTTGCTCCTACCATAAAGTAGCGCAACACTTGATAGCCTTTTCGGGTCGTAATGATTTCATAATATGCGCTGCCTCTGAAAACTCTCTTTCGGGTATCAAGTATTTCAAGTTCCTTTCCGCAATGGGGACAGCTACAGCCACATATAGTTTCCGCAAGAGTGTGTCCGCCTTTCCAGCGGTGTCCACATTCCGAACAAGTGATAGTTCCGCCTTTTGTGCGGTAGGCATGATGCTTGAAGCAATGTTCAAAAGCGTATGCTTTCTGCTTGTCTGTCAGTTCGGGCAGTCCGCTTGACAAACGGACTACCTCTTTCTGTATGCGTGTTCTCGGTTTCATATCAAAAATCAAATAATGAGGGTTGGACTTGTGTTTCTTTTTTCGCTGTCGGCTTGTTGCGGTTCTGTAGCTTTTGGAGTTCCATCTGCTGATATTGGGCAACCGCCTTTCTTCTTGCTTCCTGCTTTTCCTCTTCTGTCAGTTCCACCACATGGTTTACAACTACTTGACATTGTATAGGCTTGCCTACTTCAATCTCGTTTTCATCGTAATAGTGAATGGCTTGTCCGTAAATCTCTCCGTCTGAAAAGCCGTTGCAACCGCTTTTCTGCACATAGTTCAGAATGTATGTGACACAATCGTCTATGTTCTTGGCTGGGTTGCGGTAGCTTTTGGCGAATAGTTCATCTTCCGCTGCTCTCTGCTCCAAAAACATCTGTATGGTTCGTTTGAAATGGTCTGTTCCTTTCAT
>HF989211.1:0-1797 GCA_000431275.1 Prevotella sp. CAG:755
ACCCAGCAGCTGCTACTATCTGCGAGGCCACTGTGGCGATGGCCGCGCCTTCTACTCCCCATCCAAGGTGGAGTATGCAGAGCAAGTCAAGCCCAATGTTGAGTACCACGGAGACGGCAAGGAATTTCAGTGGTGTTATGGCGTCGCCCACCGCACGTAGCAACGCTGCATAGAAATTGTAGACAAAGGTGAAGAAGAGGCCGCAGAAGATGATCCAAAGGTAGTTGCGCATGTCACCGTAGATGTCGGCCGGTACGCAGAGCAGCTGCATGATGGGATCGATAAAGGCGAATACAGCCATGTTGAGCGCCACCGTGATTGTGCCGATAAGGACGAACGCCGTGGCTACGCTGCGCCCCAGCAGGTCGAGCCGCCTCGCGCCGTATTGCAGGGAGAAAACCGTCCCGCTCCCCATAGCCAGTCCGAGTAACACGGACGTGAGGAACGTCATCAGCGTATAGGCCGATCCCACCGCAGCCAGCGCGCCGGCGCCGATAAAGCGGCCCACGATGAGTGTGTCGGCAATGTTGTAGCATTGCTGCAAGAGCGCACCCAACATCATCGGCAGCGTAAAGCGGAGCAGGCGCGAAGTAATGCCGCCCTGTGTCAGGTCGTAACGGCTGTCCATTCGGTCGGTTTTTTAACGAATGGCAAAGTTACAGCATTCTGTCAGAAAAAGCCATACGTCAGTGTCTAAATTCGCCCGAAGCGAGTTGTAAAACGAACTGCGTTCAGAACGAATTCTGCAAAGTGCCCGTTCCGGACGTAGCTTCATGCGGTCACACAAGAAGCCGGGGGGATGGCCCGGTGTGGGCGGTGGAGATCATGCTCGATGAGGGCGCCGATGTGTATCATGGGTGACGGATAAGCTTTTGCGCCGGGAATGGCAACTGGCGGTCCCTCCCGTTTTTCTTTTTGGCCTAGTGGATGCATAGACGCAGGGCCGCCACATGCGTTCGGCACATGTGGCGGCAAACCATGGGCTGTAGGGGACAGCCACGTCGGTGTTGGGTGGGGCTCAGGCCTGGCCGAATTTCCTGGCCAACGCGGCTGTCTGTCCGCGGCCGTCGGTGCGTTCAACGTATTCCTCGTCCATTACGCCGGGTAGCTGGACTTCGCCCACCATCTCCCATTTCAGGAGCGCGGCGGAGCGTTCAAAGGGGATGCGTACGCCGTTATCTGTGCCGGTATGAAGTACCAGTATGTCGGCATGATGAAGACGATGGCATCGGCGTCCAGCACGGCGGGCACGATGAGGTTGAAGTCGTCGTCGAAGGAGCAGGCCTTGCCCGTCTTGAAGCAGGTCTCGCAAGCGTGGCAGTTGCCAATGTTCACCATGGCGGCGTCGAAGCGCTGCACCGTGTGGCCAAGTTTTTCACTTTGGCGATGAATGTTTCGGTCAGGGAGAAACTGTTGCCCCGGTGGCGGGGGCTTCCTATGATTACAGCAACCTCCATGTCCAGTGCTGCGTTTTATATTTCTACCGTATCTGAGTTTTGGTTGTAAGCCTTGGCCACGTAGCGCCATTCGCCGTCCATCTTCATCAGCAGCAGGTAGTCGGTGAAGTCAATCCGGCCGCTCCATTTCTCTTCCAGCACGCGCACCACGGCGAGCGTCTCTTCCACGTCGACTACGTCGATGCGGGCTTTGAAGTCGTCGCCGGCGCCCACGGTGTCCACGTTCTTGTAGAATTGTTCGATGCTGCCGTGTTCCAGTTTGCCGTCCAGGTAGCCGAACAGCACGGCCTCGTCGATGAACAGTTCCTTGGCGTAGCGGCTGTTGCCCTCGGCGACGCTC
>HF989211.1:1828-4436 GCA_000431275.1 Prevotella sp. CAG:755
TGACAAACTTCATGGCTGCCTCTTCCACAGCCTTGTACTCTTCAATGCTAGCTCTCATAATGTTTCGTTTTTGGGTGATTGTCTGCCGCAAAGGTAAGCGATAGGTATCGTTCGCACAAGTACCGAAAATTTTTTCAGATATTGAAAAATTAATCGCCGTATCCTTGTTTCGTGAGTCAAATACGTAAATTTGTAACCGTATGAACGAAATTTTTGTGGCCTATGTACGAAAGAAAGACGCCCGTCGACATGAATTGCCCGCTCCGACTGACCATAAGCCTGATAGGTGCAAAGTGGAAGTCGTGTATTCTTGATGAATTGCGCCACCGCTCGCTGCGGCCGAGTGAGTTGCACCGGATTTTCCCGGAAGCCACGCCCCGCGTGCTTGACCTCCAACTGAAAGAACTGGCGGAGGACGGGCTAGTTTCAAAGACGATTTACCCCGAGCTGCCGCCGCGTTCGGAGTACACCATCACGCCGTTGGGCCGGACGCTCATTCCGATCATTGACGCCATGATGCAGTGGGGCAACGAGAACGAAGCGCTGTTCCGTAAGAAGTACGGCGGAGGCGAGTAGCCGCGCCGGTAGCTTCCGTGTCGCGTGGGCAAGGGACGTATTCTCCCGACGGCTCCAATTGCCGCGTCGCCTGCTAGTCCTCTGCTGGGGCTATAAATAATATAAATGTGTAGGCATCCCGAAAAAACTGTCCGGCTGACAGGAATTTCTATCTGGCTGACTGTGAAACCGGTCACGGCTTCCTAAAAAAACACCGCCCGTCCTTTCCGCTTCGCCGGTGTTGTGCTAACTTTGTCCGCATGAACAAATTCAAATTGGTTTCCGATTATGCTCCCACGGGCGACCAACCCGATGCCATCCGGCAGCTGACGGACGGCGTACTGGCCGGCGAACCCGCGCAGACGCTGCTCGGCGTCACCGGGTCGGGCAAGACGTTCACCATCGCTAACGTTGTGGCCCAAGTGAACAAGCCGACCCTCGTGCTGAGCCATAACAAAACGTTGGCCGCGCAGCTCTATGGCGAGTTCAAACGTTTCTTCCCGGAGAACGCAGTAGAGTATTACGTTTCCTATTACGACTACTATCAGCCTGAGGCATACATCGCTTCGACCGATACGTACATTGAGAAAGACCTGGCCATCAATGAAGAAATCGACAAGCTGCGCCTGGCGGCCACGTCTGCCCTCTTGTCGGGACGTAAGGACGTGATTGTGGTGTCGTCCGTGTCGTGCATCTATGGCATGGGCAATCCCGGCGCTTTCTATGAGAATGTCATCGAGCTTCAATGCGGCCGCACGCTGGACCGCAACGCTCTTCTGCGCCGCTTGGTCGACAGTCTGTACGTGCGCAATGACGTGGCGCCGAAGTCGGGTGAATTCCGCGTCAAGGGCGACACGGTCGAAGTCTATCTGGCTTATGCCGACGAGGTGCTCCGCGTCTCGTTTTGGGACGACGAGGTGGACACCATCGAGGAGGTCGACGCGTTGAGCGGTACACGTATCGCTTCGTTCGACGACTACAAAATCTATCCGGCGAACCTCTTCCTGACTTCCAAGGATACCCAGTTGCAGGCTATTTACCAGATAGAAGACGACCTGGCTGAGCAGGAAGCCTATTTCGAAAGCATCGGCAAGGAACTCGAAGCGCGCCGGCTGCACGAGCGTGTAACCTACGACATGGAGATGATCCGCGAACTCGGCCATTGCAGCGGCATCGAGAACTATTCGCGTTACTTTGACGGTCGCCGTGCGGGCGAGCGGCCCTATTGCCTGCTCGATTTCTTCCCCAAGGATTTCCTGATGGTCATTGACGAAAGCCACGTCAGTGTGCCGCAAATCGCAGCCATGTACGGCGGCGACCGTTCACGCAAGGAGGCGCTTGTCAACTATGGTTTCCGCCTGCCTGCGGCGCTCGACAACCGTCCCTTGAAGTTCGAGGAATTCCAGCAGATGGCGCGTCAGGTGATCTATGTCAGCGCCACGCCAGCAGACTACGAGCTTCAGCAGAGCGGGGGAGTGGTGGTCGAGCAGGTGATCCGTCCGACAGGCCTGCTCGACCCTGTCATCGAGGTACGCCCCAGCCTGCACCAGATTGACGACCTGCTTGAAGAGATCCGTCAGCGCATTGAGCGCCGTGAGCGCACACTTGTCACGACGCTCACCAAGCGTATGGCTGAGGAACTGACGGACTACCTGACGGACAAAGGCGTCAGCACGGCCTATATCCACAGTGATGTGGACACGCTCGACAGGGTGCGCATCATGGACGACCTGCGCGCCGGTACTTATGACGTCCTTGTCGGCGTCAACCTTCTGCGTGAGGGGCTCGACTTGCCCGAAGTCTCGCTCGTCGCCATCCTCGACGCAGACAAAGAGGGCTTTCTCCGCAGCCACCGCTCGCTCACGCAGACAGCCGGTCGCGCCGCCCGCAATGTCAATGGCCGCGTCATCATGTATGCTGACCGCGTTACGGAGTCGATGCAACTGACCATTGACGAGACGAACCGCCGGCGCGAAAAACAGCTGCGCTACAATGAGGAGCATCACATCACTCCCCGTCAGATCCGCAAGGCGCTCGGCATGGGCGGTCTCGT
>HF989212.1:0-13592 GCA_000431275.1 Prevotella sp. CAG:755
GAAATAATTGCACTTCTATCTTGAAAGTTCACTCTCCACGCAATCGGTCTTCACCCTACTCAATACTTTGGACAAAACGGCCGGGAGATACAAACCGGCTGACAGAAAACACGGAACGGCTGACAGAAACAACGGGACGGCTGGCTGAAACAACGGGACGGCTGGCTGAAATCTCGGGACGGCTGACTGAAATCCATTTAGCCGTATAAAGCAGACTTGCGAAGCCCGTCCGTAAACTCCGGTCAAGCATAGGCATAGTCCTGCTCCGGCTGTGCCTTCTCCTCCGGACGGATGCAAGCTCCAAACAGGCCACTTGCCACGACGTCACCGACGACAGGACTGTCAGGACAGGTATGCCGAATTACGGGCATACTTTTTGAGTTTCTCAGGAAAACGACGTATCTTTGCGGCATGAAGATACTGACAGCAAATCAAATGCGCGAACTCGACGCATATACGATAAAAAACGAGCCCATTGCGTCCGTCGACCTGATGGAGCGGGCAGCATCGGCCCTGACGGCAGCCTTCACGGCAAAATGGGGCAAGGAGCACCCCGTCAAAGTCTTTGCAGGTCCAGGCAACAACGGCGGCGACGCGCTGGCCGTAGCACGCATTCTGACAGGCCGGGGCTACCGGGTGGACACTTACCTCTTCAACACCGGCCGGCACCTGAGCGAGGACTGCGAGACCAACCGCAAGCGCCTGGCCGACACCCCGGGTGCCAAGCTCACTGAGATCACATCGAAATTCGACCCTCCGCAAATCGCGCCGTCCGACATCCTCATTGACGGCCTCTTCGGGACGGGACTGAACAAGCCTTTGGAAGGAGGCTATGCCTCATTGGTGAATTTCATCAACGCCACGCCGGCCACAGTCGTAGCCATCGACATTCCATCAGGCCTGAAAAGCGACGGCGATGCCTACACCCAGCACGACGCCATCGTCCGTGCAGACTACACCTTCACGTTCCAACTCCCCAAGCCGGCTTTCTTCATGGCAGATTGCAGCGAGTGTGTCGGCCGTTGGGAACTGCTTGACATCGGGCTCTCGGCCGAAGGCCTCGCCTCCGCCCGACCGTTGATGAGCCTCACCGAACGGACAGACATCATCGCCCTGCTGAAACCTCGGCCGGCCTTCGGCCACAAAGGGACGTTCGGCCACGCCCTGCTCATGGCTGGTTCGTTCGGCATGGCCGGCGCCGCCGTCCTGTCTGCAAGGGCTTGCCTGCGCGCTGGTGTCGGAAAAGTAACCGTACATACTCCGACGGCCAATAACGACATACTGCAAGTGAGTGTGCCAGAAGCTATCCTCAGCCACGACGCCAGTCTCGAAGAGTTCTGCACGCCAATCGACACGACGCCATACACAGCAGTCGGCATCGGACCGGGCATCGGACTCTCGCATGCGACTGAAAAAGCCCTGCTTAAACAATTGGCCGGTATCCATGCGCCGACCGTCATTGACGCCGACGCCATCACCCTGCTCGGACGCCACCGCGACCTGCTCGGACGCCTGCCCGCCAACACCATTCTGACGCCCCATCCCAAAGAGATGACCTCCCTGTCCGACAACACCACCGGAAGTTACGCCACACTCACTGCCGCACGCGAACTGGCAAAGCGCTGCCACCTCTTCATCGTGCTGAAAGGCCACTTCACAGCCATCTGCACCCCTTCGGGCCACATCCACTTCAACCCCACAGGCAACGCGGGGATGGCCACTGCCGGAAGCGGCGACGTGCTCACGGGTGTGCTCACGGCGCTCTTGGCCCGCGGATATGCCTCCGAAGCAGCCTGCCGTCTCGGAGTCTACGTACATGGCCTCGCCGGCGACATCGCTGCCGCTGAACTCGGCGAAGAGAGCCTCACTGCCTCCGACATCATCCGCAAGTTGCCCGCCGCTTTCCAGAGCCTCTACTCCGACATCAAACCATAACTCCGAACCCAATGCGTATGAGAACCCGAATAGTCCCTATCCTTGCCCTGATGGCTGCCGCAACAGCCACCGGGATGAAAGCCCAGACCGAGGTGGCCGCCTATCAGCCGGGCGTAACCGGGGAAGGCATTACCTACTTCCTCCCGCACACCCGACTGCTCGTAGCGGTTACGGCGACGAAAACCACCCACGAGCCGGGCGAATATGCTCGCTTTGCCCGCAGCTATCTCCGGCTGACGAATGTGCCGCTCACAGCCTACGACCAATGGACCATCACGTCGGTTGAGGTAATACCATACGGCGTCCCCGACAAGACAGAAGCCTACACCATCAAACTGAAAAACAAGACATCTGCTCCGCTCGTCGGCCTCAGCCGCGACGGCATACTGCTTTCTGTCAACACTCCGGCCCCCGAAATCCCCGCGCTGCCGGTACCGTCGGTCACACAAACCGATAAGAAATCACGCCTCAACCCGGCGGATTACAAGACAGAGGAGATCCTCTCGGCCGGAAGCACAACAAAAATGGCAGAACTGACCGCCGACGAAATCTACGACATACGCGAGAACCGTTCGCTGCTGACAAAAGGACAGGCCGACTTCATGCCGCAAGACGGCGCACAACTCAAACTGATGCTCGCCAAACTCGATAAACAGGAAGAAGCCTTGCTGCAACTCTTCAAAGGAACCGAAAGCACGGAAACTCATGTCATGACTTTCTCCTACGACCCTCAAAAAGAGGCAGACGGCGACGTGTTGTTCCGCTTCTCCCCCTATCTCGGCCCCGTCGCTGCCAACGACCTCTCGGGCAGCCCCGTCTACATCAGCATCAAGGACCTGAACACCCTGCCGGACACGCAGCCCGAAGCAGGCAACTCGAAGAAAAAAGAAGCGGAAGACCTGAGATATGTCGTGCCCGGACAGGCGCAAGTAAGGGTCTACACGCCCGACCGGACACTGGCCGAACTGAACGTACCACTCGCACAGTTCGGTCATGTGGAGCACTTGGGTGGCGAACTCTTCAACAAGAAATACACGACACGGGTGACGCTCTTCCCGGAAACGGGAGGCATCCAGCGCATCGATGCTGAAGAACCGCGCTAAGCCTCTTCCGCCACTACCAGCACAACTGCGACAAGTTTTCCTATGCTCCCTGTCTCCGTTTCCCGTATTACCAAAGGGACGGCGGCAGGGATCTCTTCTTCATTCTCGCTGAAACGAAAAAGCGTCAGTATTCCATAAAAAACAATAATGTATTCAAAACAGAACAAGAAAGCCGCTGTTTTTACCAATAAAGCACTATATTTGCAGTGTGGTTAGTCTGGAAAGTCTGCCACACCGACACTTACTCAAAACCCTTTGTTAAATCTTAAAAACGTACTTGTATGAAGAAATGGACTTTCGCCCTGCTACTTCTGCTCGGCACCGGGACCGGCTGCAAGGCCGACAACGAACGCCCTATCGACATCAGCCAACTCCCTCAGACTGCCCAAACGCTGATCAGCACTCACTTCAAAAACCAAACGGTAATGCTGGTGGTCAAAGAGACCGAAGGGCTATCGAAAGGCTACGACGTCATCTTCGAGAGCGGCGACAAAATCGAGTTTGACCGCTCCGGAAACTGGGAAGAAGTCGACTGCAACAGCGCCGGAGTGCCAACCGCCATCCTGCCTGCTGCGGTTAAACAGTTTGTGGCTACAAAACACAAGGACGCCAAAGTAATGAAAATCAGTAAAGACCGGAACAGCACAGAGGTTGAACTGAGCAACGGATGGGAATTGGAATTTGACAAGAACGGTAAACTGCTTGATGCCGACAGGAATATGCCGGGCGATTGAGATGCCCCAAAAAGAAGAAAGGCCGCTCCACAAGGGCGGCCTTTTATGTACTCCCACAGAAAACAGCACTACGATGAAAAGAATCGCCATCGTCACAGGGTCCTCGCGCGGACTGGGCGCAGCATTCGTCAGCCTGCTCCGCAAGTCAGTCAAAGTCGACGAGATATGGCTCATAGCCCGTCATAACTCCGAGACGCACCACAATGACCACCAGACGGGACCACGACTCGTCCCGATTTGCTGCGACCTCACCACGAAGACCGGCAGAAAAACCGTCGAAAAGCGACTGACCGAAGAGCCGCTGCACATCGACTATCTTGTCAATAATGCGGGCATGGCCAGGTTCGGTTTAGGTGAGGCGCTCACTCCGGCTGAAATATCGGACATGCTCACCCTGAATTGCCTCGCCCTGACTTCACTTTGCGCCGTGTGCATCCCTCACATGGTTCGCGGCGCACACATCATCAACATAGCTTCCATCGCAGCCTTCCTCCCTGTCCCGGAAATGAGTGTCTACGCAGCGACAAAGGCATACGTCTTGCGCTATTCTCTGGCCCTGCGCCGTGAACTTGCTCCCCGTGGAATCAGCGTTACGACCGTCTGCCCCGGATGGATGAACACCGACTTCATCCCTTCGGCCAGCGCAGGAAAAACCCACATACCGACACGCTTTGTCGGCATCACGACGCCCGAACGCGTGGCGGCCAAAGCATGGCGCGACACGCAGCACGGGAAGACATTGTCAATCTGCGGCACATTTCCCCGTCTTGTGCATTGGGCATCACGCCTGCTTCCTCACAGTTGGCTGATGACCTTCTGGCGATGGCAACAACCGCGCGGATAAATTTCCACTCCGCGCCAAGACAGGAGGATAAACAAACGGATTCCCCCATAAGCCGTCCCGTTAAAACAGCCAGCCATTTAGGATTTGCAATCAGCCGACTTGTAATTTCTGCCAGCCAACGCCACTCGCCTCCTTGTGCAGCCAACGACGGAGATATGCAAAAAGGCCACACCCGAAAGGATGCGGCCTTTTCTGTAATTCTTGAAGAACAATTAGTCGAGGTTAGCCAACTTGTTCTCAGAGCCCAAAACGTTCACAATCTTGTGCTCGTAAAGTTTCTGCATATTGTCGCGAGCCGGACCGAGGTACTTACGCGGATCGAACTCTGCGGGATTCTCTGCGAAGACGCGACGGATAGCAGCCGTCATAGCAAGACGGGAATCTGAGTCAATGTTGATCTTGCAGACAGCAGACTTGGCAGCCTTGCGCAGTTCGTCTTCGGGAATGCCGATAGCAGCCACGAGCTTGCCTCCGTACTTGTTGATGGTGTCCACTTCTTCCTGAGGAACAGACGAAGAACCGTGAAGCACGATGGGGAAACCAGGAAGTTCCTTCATTACGCCGTCGAGCACGTCGAAAGCCAAAGGAGGAGGAACAAGACGACCCGTAGCCGGATCCACGTGACACTGTTCGGGCTTGAACTTGTATGCGCCGTGCGAGGTGCCGATCGAAATTGCGAGGCTGTCGCATCCGGTCTTCGTCACGAAGTCTACGACTTCCTCGGGGCGGGTATAAGTGTGGTGTTCAGCCACGACTTCGTCCTCGACGCCGGCCAACACACCGAGCTCGCCTTCAACTGTCACGTCGAACTGATGGGCATAGTCCACCACCTTCTTCGTGAGCGCTACGTTCTCGTCATAAGGAAGATGGGAACCGTCGATCATCACAGAACTGAAGCCCATGTCGACACAGCTCTTGCAAAGCTCGAACGAATCGCCGTGATCGAGGTGAAGCACGATTTCGGGATGATTGCAGCCCAGTTCTTTGGCATATTCTACAGCGCCTTCTGCCATGTAGCGAAGCAACGTCTGGTTGGCGTAATTGCGTGCGCCTTTCGACACTTGCAGGATGACGGGCGACTTCTTGTTGACAGCAGCTTTCACGATAGCCTGCAACTGCTCCATGTTGTTGAAGTTGAAAGCCGGGATAGCGTATCCGCCGTTAATGGCTCTCTTAAACATCTCACGGGTGTTGACCAAGCCCAATTCTTTGTAGTTAACCATAATCTTATAATTATTAAAGGATTTCTTTACGGGAACAAAATTACGCATTCCGCCGCGTTCAAAGAAACTTGCAGGCACGTTTTTTTGTCGAATAGCACTTTTTTTGTGTCCCTCCGCCGTTCTATACACTTGGAAAGGAAAAGGGAGAGCACTGAACGCCAGACCATCTGAGCGGAACGGCTGACAGAAGAAACAAGCCGGCTAACAGGAATTCCTGTCACTGCGACAAAAATTTCGGGACGGCTGGCCGTCAGTGCACGAACTTCGTACCGTCCCAACGATAAGTCACAGGGCGAACACAGCTACGCATCTCCTCGCGCCAGTCGCTGCGTACGTTGTCCAGCGAAAGGGAATAAGTCAGCGTGTCGCCCGTGGACGAAAAGACAGCCTCAACCCAAGCCAAACCGGCCGCCCGGCGCAATTCTTCAAAACGCGCTTCTGTCACGGTGTCCGGTCTCACCCAAAAGTCGTTCTCTTTGGGCGGCACCACATGCACAGTCCCACATGGTTTCCATGCTGTGGTGAAGAATTCCACCCGGCTGTCGGCGGCCGGTGTCAGCACCGTGTGGATGCGCCCGATGACTGTGTCGTTCCCCATCGACAGCAGTTTGAGTTCCATCCGGCTGGC
The DNA here is from genome assembly GCA_000431275.1 of Prevotella sp. CAG:755. Classification (GTDB taxonomy): domain Bacteria; phylum Bacteroidota; class Bacteroidia; order Bacteroidales; family Bacteroidaceae; genus Alloprevotella. The sequence goes on from HF989212.1 coordinate 6,468, forward strand.
CGCACTCAATTCCACCCGCAGATAGTCTGCCGTCTTAACCGTCAGACGTGAACGCTCACCGAACAAATTGGTCACCTCGGCATTCATCTTACCATTATAAAGGTCCAGACAATCCAGACGGTTATCCAAATTCAGCAAAGGGAGCAAACGATCGGGCATACCGGCGAAGAGCGTGTCAATCGGCACGGCCACGCAAATGCGCGTCGCCGTGAGCAACACGAATAAAATCACGAACAATCTTTTCATCACCCTGCAAAGGTAAACATTTAGCCTTACACGTCAAAAAAGGGGAGTAATCTTTTGCCGTGTCGGTCGAAAAACATAACTTTGCAGCCGATTTAGCCCATTACACAGTTAGTTGCCAACAACTGTCCAAGTCATAGAAACTACAAACGATATCGTAAAAATGAAAAAAGGTATTCATCCTGAGAACTATCGCCCTGTCGTATTCAAGGATATGAGCAACGGCGACATGTTCCTTTCCCGTTCTACTTGCAAGACCAACGACACAATCGAGTATGAGGGTGAGACTTATCCTTTGGTCAAGTTGGAAATCTCCAGCTCATCCCACCCGTTCTACACTGGTAAGTCCAAGCTCGTCGACACGGCCGGCCGCGTTGACAAGTTCATGAGCCGTTATGGCAAGAGCCGCCAGAAATAATCTACTCAAAGATACGACCATTTGCGAAAGGGCTGTCCGATAAGGGACACGCCCTTTTGTGTTTTACGGCCTATGAAGAACGAACAATCACCCTACCTCCACGTGCTCGAACTGGCTTGCCCCGCTCTCCCGGTGGTGCGCATCGGCCTCGTCGGCGCAGGCCACCGCGGACTGAAAGCCCTGCGCCGTTATGCCGACATTGAGGGCGCCGTGTTCAACGCCGTGGCCGACCTCGACCCCGCCCGCCTCGACGAGGCCAACCAGCAGCTCCGCACGACGGGACGTCCCGAGGCCGACCTCATGCCGGGCGAAGAGGCATGGCGGATGCTGTGCCGGCGCGACGATGTCGACCTCGTCTACGTTTGCACGGAGTGGGACTCTCATGTGGACATAGCCACAGAAGCCATGGAAAGAGGGAAACATGTGGCAGTCGAAGTCCCAGCAGCCACCAGCGTAGACGACTGCTGGCGCCTTGTCGACACTGCGGAACGCACGCGACGACACTGCTTCATTCTCGAAAACTGCTGCTTCGACCCCTTTGCTCTTCAAACGCTTGCCCTTGTCAGGAGGGGAAGACTGGGAAACATCACGCACTGCGAGGGAGCATACATACATAACCTGCGCGATACGTTCGGACTGACTGATTCCCCAATAGGCATACGCCGCGCTTGGATGGAACGCCGCTGCGCCCTCCACGGTGGCAACCCCTACCCGACGCACGGTCTCGGCCCGGCTGCGCTGCTCACCAACCTGCACCGCGGCGACCGACTCGACCACCTCGTATCGATGACCACATCAGGGCACGGCTCCGACGGCCTCATCGGGAAAGTGAACACTACGTTACTGCGCACGGCAAAAGGCGTAGGCATTCTCTTGCAGCTCGACCTGACGACACCTCGCCCCTACAGCCGCCTCCAAACCGTCTGCGGGACGGACGGATTCGTTCAGAAATATCCCCAACCGACCGTCGAATTGCTCGACATGGGCGAGGCGCTGACTGACACGGCGGCCCTCGATTTCATGGCGCAGTGGCGCATCGACGGAGTCTCGGAACTCATCGACGAAGGTCACCGACGTGGCACTGAGAACGTCATGAACTTCACGATGGATGCCCGGCTCATCTATTGCCTTCGCCATGGCCTGCCACTCGACCTCGACGTCTATGACGCCGCAGAGTGGTCGTGCATCGCCGAACTGAGCGAGCTTTCAGCCCGCGAGGGCAGCCGCCCCGTCGCCATACCCGATTTTACCCGCGGACGCTGGAACGTCATTCACGGACACCGTTTCGCCACAGCCTGAAACCATTACATTACCGACGCCCACCTACAAAAAAACTCCGCCTCGGCTGTCCCAGAGCTGCGGCGGAGCTTTTTTGTTCTTCGTAACCCTCCATAACTTTCCCATCCGTCAAGCAGAACCTATCCACAGGCAGACCATCCCCAACAGAACCAAGACCAGATCGACAGCCTTGGCCCGAAGATTTTTCTCCTTAAAGACAAGCGCAGCAAACAGGAAGGAAACAACCACGCTCCCCCTGCGCACCATCGACACGACCGAAATCATCGCACCGGGCTGACTGAGCGCATAAAAGTAAGCAAGGTCCGCCGCCGTCAAGAATATGGAAATAAGCGGTATCGCCGCATCCCAGCGAAAGGGAGCTGTCCGACGGCGTACGGGCCACCAGAGCAGCGCCACCATCGCCCCCATCATGACGCACTGATAGACATTGTACCATCCCTGCACGGCCATCTTGTCAAGCCCAACGCCTCCCTCACCGACCGGGGCCATCAGAAATTTGTCGTACAAGCCACTGACGGCTCCCAACAAGGCGGCCCCGACGATGCAGTATATCCATCGGTTATGCGCAAAACGGATGCCTTCTTTCTTCCCGCTGCGGCTCAACATCAGGAAAGAGACAACCGCCAGCACGACGCCGGCCCACTGCCATCCGTTGAGCCGCTCACCATAAACGAGCATGGCGCCAATCAACGTCATCACAGGGCGCGTGGCATTGATAGGACCGACGATAGTCAGAGGCAGATGCTTCATTCCGACGTATCCCAAGAGCCATGAACCAAGCACTATGAACGACTTGACAAGGATGTATTTATGCACGTCCCAGCCACCGGCCGGAATGTAGACCACCGATTCCGGCCCGAGCCAACCGACGGCCGATCCGACGATCAGGGGCATAAAAATCAGGCTGCATATCAGCGTGTTGAGGAAGAGTACGGGAATGACGGCGTTGTCACGCAATGAACGTTTCTTAAAGACGTCATAAAACCCCAGCAGGGCGGCGGAAAGGAACGCAAGAGACAGCCACATGTGCAATCAGCTTTTTCGGTTGAACGGTTAAAGGGAAACAAAGAGGGAATAATTCACGCTATCGTCGCGCACGCTGCGCCCGGAAGCGACGGCATACTGCGCGTAATCCTCGACACAGACAGGCGGGACAACGAGGCGGGGAGACGACGGCGGAACGACTGGTTCGGTACGTGGCTCGGCCGGCATGTCCTCGACTGGCACGGCTTCCGCCTCTGCGGGACGGCTGACAGGATTCTTTTTCGCAGTGACAGAATTTTCTGTCAGCCGTCCCGGGATTTCCCTCACTACGGTGTCACGGACAATCCGCTCGACCACCACCGTGTCCGCACTGGCCAACAGGGGAGATGCTGGCTCTTTGTCCACGCCCGGCATCAGCGCACCGCCAAGCAGACCCACGCATGCAGCAGCCCCTATTTCGACGATTCGCCACTGCCTTGCCCGCCGGGGCCGTGGGCATGGCGGGACGTTAAGGCCGGCATTCCGACGTCCGCGCAGCCGATGGGCGGATTGTCGCAGTTGTTCAGAAAAATCATTCATACGCTTTCAGTTTTTTTCGCAGTTTCGACATCAAATGGTGCAGGCGCGACTTCACCGTACCCACAGGGATAGCCATCACTGCCGCAATGTCGGCCAGTGCCAGGTCCTCTTCAAAACGAAGGGCAAAGAGCGTCCGCTCGTCGGGGGTGAGCGTGACAAGCGTTTCGGCAAGCGCACGATCGAAAGTGTCACGGTCCAGGTGGAGCGAAGCCGTCTCTTCTTCACTTTCGTCGGCACGTGCAGCCTCTTCTGCGTAAGCCGTCGCCACATCTTCGTGACGCCAGGCATTGCGCACAAGGTTGTAAGCCAGCGTGAAGAGCCACGGCGCCACAGCCCGCCCCTTCTCGTAGTTTCTGCGAGCCGCCCAAAGACGCATGAAAAGCTCCTGCACCAAATCAGCAGCCTCTTCCGGATTGGCTGTTCGGATGGCGAAAAAGCCTTCCATCCGGCGGGCATAGCGCCGGTAGAGTTCGGCAAAAGCACGCTCACTGCCCGACACCACGACCGCCATCAGTTCTTCGTCAGTCTGCCGGCTACGGGGTCTCAAAGCCAGCCGCATCACTTCTCGTTGAGCAATTCGCGATACTGTACCTTGCGCGCCTCGTCACATGGTGCACTGTCAATGGCATCCGAAAGCAGCCGCGTCAACCACGCCTGCCGCATACTGTCGCCGCTCTCGCGATAGAAACGGAGCAGAGGCTGCAACGCGACCACATAGTTAAGCTGCAAGTATCCCGCAGAGTTCCACTCCTTTTGCGGCACGAAGTTCATGCGCAGATAATCGAGCAGGTAGCGCTGTTCCACGTTGCGCTTCATCACCGCAAGATTGTCATAGGGCGTTGCACTGTAACGCAAGACGAGCCCTTCGCTGTAAAGGTTCTCACTAAAAGCCTCCAAGCGCTTCGAGCCGATGGTCGGAGCAAAATAAACGGGGCGACCGGATTTTTCAATGAGGTGGCGGACAACAGAGTCGGCAGCCGCATTCCAGTCCGCAGGCCGCTCAGGCACATCGGGGGCCTCAATGCCAAGCTGCCCACAGAGCGAGTCGACATAGGCCGGACTATTCAGAAAAGACAACGGTACGATCACCTTGTCGCAATGCACATCCTTACCTCCTTGAAGCACGATCTTCGGGATTAGCTCACTGTCGCCGTTCCCTATGAATATGGCCCCGTCGGGCAGCCCGGCCAGTTGATTGTAAGCGTACTGCAACAGATTGGGCGAGAACCACCCACTATCGAAGTAGCGGCGTCCGACCTCGTACATGCGGCCGAATTGGCCGGTGCGCCACAGGTAGCCGATATACGTGTCGTAGGCCTCCACATTGTCAGGCTCCAATTCGAGGCACTTCTCCATATCTTCCCGTTCTTTCTCTGGCGCTGTCCAGCTCCTCGCCCGGCAGTAATGAAACGTGAACGAGCCGGGTATGTGCCGGCGCATCCGCTCCAAAAGTCCGACAAGCGGCGAGTAATCTTCACCATTCGACATGCAGGAGTAACGTCTGGCTGCAAAGAGGTTCAGCCATGCCGTCTCGCTTTCCGGCTCACGCCGCACTTCGCGTTCCCACGCCTTGACCTGCGTGGCATACCAAGCACTATCGCGGTCTTCACGGACGAAATGCTGAATCGGTTCGGCTTTTTGCGCAAACACCACACCAGTCTGCAAGACCAGCAGTACGGCGAGGATGAGTTTCGTTGTCTTCATTTTTCTTCAATTTACGTGTATGACTTTTTTTACTTTGATGATTGCAATCACTTAGGCATACACGCCAAACGGGAAAAGGTTCACACCATCGGACAGAAATCTTCGGGATACGGGGCAGGCCCATCGGCAAACAGAGCGTCAGGATAGCGAACATCGACGAGGAAAAGGGCGTTGGCAGGAACGGAATCGCCGGCAGCGCATCGGTCTCGGCTTTCGACAACACGACGGAAGCCGTCAAGCGTGAGGCGCCCGCGTCCCACATCAAGCAACGTACCCACCACGGCACGCACCATGTTACGCAGGAAACGGTCGGCCGTGATTTCAAAGCGCCAATAGCCAGGAGCGACCGGCACCCATTCGGCCCGGCTCAACCGACAGATATTCGTGCGAGCATCAGTATGCAACTTACTGAAACTGGTGAAATCACTAGCGGCTAGCAGCTCTTGCGCAGCACGGTTCATCAATTCATAATCGGGACGGAAGAAGAGCCGGGCCGCGTAATGACGAAGAAAGGGCGACTTGCCGGTGTACACATAATAATGATACGTACGAGCCACGGCGCCGAAGCGAGCATGGGCACCGTCGTGCATTTCCCTGACGGCATGAACTGCGATGTCTGGCGGCAAAATGCGATTAAGCCGGTCTGCAAGCCACGCCACGTCTAAGGCGTCAGCGTCGAAGTGCGCCGCCATCATCCGGGCGTGAACACCGGTATCAGTTCGCCCCGCGCCGACCGTCTCGACAGGCCGGCGCAACAACACACCGAGCGCTTCGTTCAACCGTTGCTGCACACTGAGCGCATTGGGCTGCACCTGCCAGCCATGATAAGCCGTACCGTCATAAGAGAAAAAGAGGAAGTAACGTTTCATTTTATCACTGCAAAAGCGTCTCTGTCATCCGTCCGCGCCGAAAGCCGGCGTCCAATGCGCCAACTGGGCGGGACAAAAAGAAGACCGAACGGCCTCCCACAAACGCGCCGCAAAGTTACGCTTTTCTTTCCGAACAGCCTACGGCCACCTGTTAGCCGCTGCAACATCAGCGCAGTCACGTTCACTTCAACCGGGAAAAACTCACCCTCTACGAATAAAAGACCGGACAAAACGCTCACGGCTCATCATCAGGCAAATTGCCGACGGGACATGACACCAGGTCATGAAACGGTAAGCCCTTGTCTCACCACACCGACGAGAGCCGAACGCAAAAATGTGTCCAGTTCTTTTTCGATGCCAAAAACCGAAAAGCGGGTCACGTCCTCCCCGACAGTCCAAACCTACAACACAACAAAAACACAAAAAGCGGTGCTGTCCGTTTGGACAGCACCGCACGAGTTATTCAAAAGACGTTTACTTCAAAATCAAGCTTCTTCTGCCACCACTTCAAAAGGAATCTCAACGGACACCTCTTTGTGCAGTTTCACAGTCGCCGTGTAAGCACCGATTTCCTTGACGTCCTTCATCACGATAATTTTGCGGTCAATTTCGAAACCTTGCTTTTTCAACTCGTCAGCAATCTGTACATTGTTCACCGAACCGTAAATTGTTCCGGTCGCACTGACCTTCATGGCAATCTTAATCGGTTCTACTTTCGAAAGCTTTTCGGCGAGTTCCTTGGCGTCGTTCAGGATTTTCTCCAGCTTGTGAGCACGCTGTTTGAGGTTCTCAGCGAGCACCTTGCGAGCCGACGGAGAAGCGATAATGGCTTTTTGGGTCGGTATCAGGTAGTTACGGCCATAGCCGGGCTTTACGTCAACAATTTCGTCCTTATAACCCAGACCGATGATGTCTTCTTTCAATATAACTTCCATACTGTTTGCCTCCTTTTTTATTTCATCAAATCCGTTACAAAGGGCAGCAGGGCCAAGTGGCGCGCACGTTTCACAGCCTGTGCGACACGACGCT
>HF989212.1:13655-15769 GCA_000431275.1 Prevotella sp. CAG:755
GGGCAGGATCTTTCCTTGCTCGTTCAAGAATTTTTTCAGGAACTCGGGATCTTTGTAGTCGATGTACTTGATGCCGCTCTTTTTGAAGCGACAGTATTTCTTCTTCTTTACGTCAACAGTGGGCGGGGTAAGATATCTGATTTCTGATTGCTGTGCCATGATTAATCCTCCTTATTTGCATTTTTGTTACGACGCTTCTCAGCATACTGGGCAGCGTATTTCTCCATCTTGACCGTCAAGAAGCGGATCACGCGTTCGTCACGACGGTAAGCGGTTTCGAGCTTGGCGAGCACAGAGGGCTCAGCCTTGAACTCGATCAACTGATAGAAACCCGTGGATTTCTTTTCGATAGGATAGGCCAGCTTCTTCAATCCCCAGCTCTCCTCATTGATTATCTCAGCGCCCTCTGCGGTGAGAAAACCTTTGAACTTTTCAACCGTTTCCTTCATCTGTTGGTCAGACAAAACGGGAGTCAAGATGAAAACGGTTTCGTACTGATTCATCATAAAGTGAACTTGTAATTGTTTTGTTTGTTGCAAAATTGCGGGGCAAAATTACAGATTTTATTTGGACTACGAAAGAAAATACGCTTAATTATGACAAGAAAACAACCGCTATCTCCCATGTGACGACCGATATAACAGTTTTTTCAGCTGCTGCGCCAGTTCCCATTGCCAGGAAATGGCCATAAGAAACCAGCCGTCCCGCCACGTTCTGTCGTGGCAAGGGACGGCTGGCCGGTTATCACAACTCGGGCCAAGGCCGGATTTATATCTGTAAGAGCGGTCTTGCTATTGGTTAAAAAGCCTGTCAGGCATCCCAACCCAGCGCACTGGCACCGAGAACGGCGGCTTCGCTGCCATTAAGGCTGGAAACCAGAAGCTTGGTCTTTCCTTTGAAGATGTATAGTACATTGTCATCGTAAGCCTTGCGGAGCGGCTCCATCAGGTAGTCGCCTGCTTTTGTCAGCCCGCCGAAGAAGACGAAGGCTTCCGGTGTGTTGAATGTGGCGAAGTTGGCACAAGACTCTCCCAATATGCGGCCCGTATAATCAAAAATGCGTTTAGCCATCTCGTCGCCGGCCTCAGCGGCCTGGAACACGTTGAGCGACGTGATTTCATCGGGATTCAGATCGCGCAACAGGCTGGGCATCGGGCTGTTGGCAAGCATCTCACGCGCCGTGCGGGCCACGCCCGTGGCCGAACAGTATGTTTCGAGACACCCCTTGCGGCCGCAGCCACAGGAGCGGGCGTGTTCGCTGTGGTCGATGATGAAATGACCCAGTTCGCCAGCAAATCCGTCGCTGCCATAAACGACATTGCCATCGACGACGATACCGCTGCCGACACCAGTCCCCAAAGTAATCATGATGAAGTTCTTCATGCCGCGGGCTACTCCGTAAGTCATCTCACCCATGGCGGCAGCGTTGGCGTCGTTCGTCACTTTCACAGGGATGCCCAAGGCTTCTTCGAAAAGTTTGGCAATCGGCACGATACCGTCCCATACGAGATTGGCAGCATACTCGATGTTTCCGGAGTAATAGTTGCCGTTCGGGGCACCGATACCCATACCCCGCACCTTATCGATGCCGCCCACCACGTCGAGGGCAGGCTTCAAAGCTTCGACAGAAGCCTTCACATAGTCGCGGACGTCGGGATAGGCTTTCGTTTCGATGACGGTCTGCATCTTAATCGTACCACGCTGGTCGACGATGCCGAATACGGAATTCGTACCGCCCATATCCAAACCTATGACATAAGGTTTCTCTACTGTTTCCATAACGATCTATATTTCTAATAGTTTATTAATGTCTTTCATGGGATGGACAAAAGTAGTCTTTTTCTGACGACGGAAAAAGCAAATGACGTAAAAAATTGCCCCGAAGCCATTTTTTACTCATGAGCGCCCCAAGATGAAGACGCAGGGCGGCTTCCAGAGGCCGACATGCAGCCGTAAGAAACGTCCCGTCCATCTGCGGGCAGACGGGATGACCGACAGAAAATCCTGTCGCAGCGACAGGATTTTCCAAACGGCTGACAGGAAAAACGGGACGGCAGAGCGAAAAGACAGCCATTCCCCACGTCCGCCCGCCAAGAACGTCCGCGACATCCGAA
>HF989212.1:15845-41514 GCA_000431275.1 Prevotella sp. CAG:755
GGCCGCTGACCGAAAAACAGCCTGTGAAGTTTCGGTTTTTCGTAAAAAAAACACAACTTTGCAGACGCAATGAATTTTTGGACACTCTTTGAAGTAAGCACTTTTGAACTTGCGTTCAAGGGCTTGCTGGTAGGCATCCTCGCGTCGGCGCCTATGGGTCCCGTCGGCATCCTGTGCATCCAGCGTACCCTGCAAAAGGGCCGTTCCTACGGTCTTGTCACGGGTGCGGGGGCTGCGTTGAGCGACATCATCTACGCCCTGATCACCGGTCTGGGCATGTCGTTCGTCATGGACTTCATCAACAACGAACAAACACTCTTCTGGTTCAAGCTTGTTGGCAGCATCATGCTGTTCGTCTTCGGCCTCTACATGTTCCGAACCGACCCTAGGAAATGTTTCCGCCCCAAGGCGAAAAAGAAAGGCACACTGGCACACAACTTCGTCACCGCTTTTCTGGTCACATTCTCCAACCCGCTCATCATCTTCCTCTTCACTGCGCTCTTCGCGCTGTTGACGTTTGTCGTACCCGAGCACTTGTTCGAACAGTGTGTCGGCTACACGTCGATAGTCGTCGGAGCCATGCTATGGTGGCTGGGCCTGACCTACGTCATCGACAAGATGCGCAACAACTTCGGGCTGCGGGGCATTTTTGTGCTGAACCGCACAGTCGGCACGATTGTGCTCGTCGTTTCGGTGGCCTACGCGCTGATGACACTCTTCCACCTGAGCCTCTATTGAGCGGGAGTTGCCACCATCCGACAAGCACCGGACACCGCATCACCGCTTTCACTCCAACTACCGACTAACTTCCGCTTATGTTCATCGCCAACCGTCTGAAAGAAACGAACCGCGCAGAATACCTGCTGTACATGTGGCAGGTAGAAGACCTGCTCCGCGCCAACGGGTGTGACATCGACCGCCTGCGGACAAACTACCTGTCGAAGTTCGACCTGCCCGACGACCAGCGCCGGCAAATGGAACAATGGTATGCCGACCTATGCGAAATGATGCGCTCGGAGGGTGTCAAAGAAAATGGACACCTGCAAATCAACATCAACACGCTGCAAACCTTAGCCGAACTGCACGAGCGGCTCGTAGCGTCGCCCAAATTCCCGTTCTATCGCGCGGCATACTACAAGGTACTGCCCTACATCGTCGAAATCCGGAACCGGGGCGGACACAAAGACGAGGGCGAACTTCAAACGTGCTTCGACGTGCTCTACGGCGTGATGTTGCTGCGCCTGCAAAAAAAGCCCGTCACTTCGGAAACCGAAGCTGCCGTCAAAGACATATCGGCCCTGTTGGGCCAGCTCTCTGACTATTATTTCAAAGACAGGGAGGACCCTATCGAATGGTAAGACACAATAATATATAACATGCACAAGCTACTGATTACCGGCTGCCGCGGACAATTGGGCAGTGAACTGCAAGCCATCGCCGACGACTATGAGTCGATCGACTTCCTTTTCACAGATTACGACGAACTGGACATCACCGACCGCAAAGCGGTACGTAACTATATCGAAGAACACGAAGTAGACTGCGTAGTGAACTGTGCCGCCTACACGGCTGTTGACAAAGCCGAAAGCGAACCTGAAAAATGCGAGCTGCTGAACGACATCGCTCCGGGCTATCTAGCCGAGGCTATCGCCTCGCGCGGCGGCTCAATGATACAAATCTCAACAGACTACGTCTTTGACGGCAAAGGACACATTCCCTATCGCGAAGACATGCCAACCGCCCCGCAGTCCGTCTACGGCCGCACGAAGCTCGCGGGTGAAGAAAAGGTGGTCCGCAACTGCCCCGGGGCAATGGTGATCCGCACGGCGTGGCTCTACTCATCATACGGGAAGAACTTTGTCAAGACGATGCTCCGACTGGCCAAGGAACGCGACGAGATCGGCGTCGTGGCCGACCAAATCGGCACGCCGACCTATGCCCACGACTTGGCCCGTGCCATTTGCACCATCGTCGAACAAGGCATCGTCCCGGGCATCTACCACTTCACGAACGAAGGCGTATGCTCGTGGTACGACTTCACAAAAACCATCTTCCGCCTCGAAGACATCAGTGCCGACGACTGCCGTGTCCGCCCGCTCCGCACCGACGAGTACCCCAGCACTGCGGCACGGCCGCATTACTCCGTGCTCGACAAAAGCAAAATCAAAAAAACCTACGGGCTCGACATCCGCTGGTGGGAGGACGCCCTGAAATCCTGCATCAAGAAACTGTAATTTGCCTCGCAACCCATAAGATTCATGAACGAAATAGAACGCAGGCGAACCTTTGCCATCATCTCACACCCCGACGCCGGAAAAACAACGCTCACGGAAAAGCTACTGCTCTTCGGCGGGCAAATCCAAGTGGCCGGTGCTGTAAAAAACAACAAAATAAAGAAGACAGCCACCAGCGACTGGATGGAAATCGAGAAACAGCGCGGCATATCGGTCACGACGTCCGTCATGGAATTCGACTACGACGGATATAAAGTCAACATCCTCGACACGCCTGGCCACCAAGACTTTGCAGAAGACACCTTCCGCACGCTAACCGCCGTGGACAGCGCCATCATCGTCGTGGACAGCGCCAAAGGCGTCGAAGCGCAGACTCGCAAACTCATGACAGTCTGCCGGATGCGCAAGACTCCCGTCATCATTTTTATCAACAAAATGGACCGCGAGGGCAAAGACCCGTTCGATCTTCTCGATGAGCTCGAACAAGAACTCCAAATCAGCGTCCGTCCGCTCTCATGGCCCATAAACCAAGGCCAGCGCTTCAAAGGCGTCTACAACATTTACGAGCAGAAGCTCGACCTCTTCGCCCCCGACAAACAGAAAGTGACAGAAAAAGTCGAAGTCGACATCCACAGTGACGCACTCGAAGCCCACGTGGGACCGAACGACGCCGCCAAGTTGCGCGAAGACTTGGAGCTCGTTTCCGGAGTCTACCCGGAATTCGACGTCAACGATTATCTCGCAGCCGATGTGGCTCCCGTATTCTTCGGCTCAGCCCTCAACAATTTCGGTGTTAAAGAGCTACTCGACTGCTTCGTCAAGATTGCGCCCTCACCGCGTCCCACGCAAGCCGAAGAACGTGTCGTAAAACCCGAAGAGAGCAAATTTACGGGCTTCATCTTTAAGATTACAGCCAACATCGACCCCAATCACCGCTCCTGCATTGCCTTCTGCAAGGTATGCAGCGGTCGCTTTGTCCGCAACGCTCCCTATCTTCACGTGCGTCAGGACAAGACAGTCAGGTTCTCCTCGCCGACACAATTCATGGCTCAACGCAAGAGCACTATCGACGAAGCATGGCCGGGAGACATCGTCGGCCTGCCCGACAACGGAATCTTCAAAATCGGCGACACCCTCACCGAAGGCGAACAGTTACATTTCCGCGGCTTGCCCAGCTTCTCACCCGAGATGTTCAAATATATTGAAAACGCCGACCCCATGAAGACAAAGCAACTCAACAAGGGGATAGAGCAACTCATGGACGAAGGCGTCGCTCAGTTATTCATCAACCAGTTCAACAACCGCAAAATCATCGGGACCGTCGGCCAATTGCAGTTCGAGGTCATCCAATATCGCTTGGAGAACGAGTATAACGCCAAATGCCGCTGGGAACCCGTCAGCCTCTACAAGGCGTGCTGGATCGAGAGCGACGATCCCGCCCAGCTCGACGCCTTCAAGAAGCGGAAGTACCAGTACATGGCCAAAGACCGTGAGGGACGCGACGTATTCCTTGCCGACAGCAACTACGTGCTCCAAATGGCGCAGGCCGACTTCGAGCACATCAAATTCCACTTTACCAGTGAATTCTGAAACGGTCACAGCCATGGACACAGCAATGAAAGAAGACATCAGACGCGCCCTCGACGTACTGAATAAAGGAGGCGTAATCCTCTACCCTACGGACACCATTTGGGGAATAGGATGCGACGCCACGAACGAGGAAGCCGTCAGCCGCGTTTATGCCATCAAACGCCGCACCGACGCCAAGGCGCTCATCACGCTTGTCGACTCAGAAGCCAAGATACAGGGTTACGTCCGCGAAATCCCCGACGTAGCATGGCAACTCATCGATTGCAGCACACGCCCGCTGACCATCATCTACGACGGAGCGCGCCACCTGGCTCCCAACCTGCTGGCCGAAGACGGCAGCGTAGCCATCCGTCTGACACGTGAAGCATTTAGCCGAGAGCTCTGCCTGCGATTTCATCGCCCCATTGTGTCCACATCGGCCAACCTGAGCGGTGAACCTTCACCTGCCACTTTTGACGACATTTCGGAGGACATCAAGCAAGCCGTTGACTACGTCTGCACGTCGCGGCGCGACGATCGTACCCCGGCCCGTCCGTCCTCCATCATCAAGCTGGCAGCGAACGGAGAAGTCAAGATTATCAGAGAATAACATGGTACAGACACAAACAGCCGCAGCACACAGCCCCCTCATCCTCTGGGTTGAACGCCATCTCAGCCAGCGCCAGGTAATCCTCATGCTCAGTTTTTTCGTGGGCATCGCGACGGCGCTGGCCGCTTTCATCCTTAAATTCCTCATTCACGAGATAGAGTTCATCCTGACGGACAGGTTTGACGTGACGGGAGCCAACTGGCTGTTTCTTGTCTATCCTGTCGTAGGCATTTACCTCACGGCATTATTCATTAAGTATGTCGTGCGCGACGACATCGGGCATGGCGTCACAAAAATCCTCTATGCCATCTCACGCCGCCAAGGCCACATCCGGCGTCACAACTGCTGGTCGAGCGTCATCGCATCAGCCCTCACCATCGGTTTCGGCGGCTCAGTCGGCGCCGAATCACCCATCGTGCTGACCGGATCGGCCATCGGATCAGACCTGGGGCGTATCTTCAAACTCGACCACAAGACCCTGATGCTCCTCATCGGCTGTGGAGCGTCTGGAGCGGTAGCCGGCATATTCAAAGCTCCTATTGCCGGACTGGTCTTTACGCTCGAAGTGCTGATGATCGACCTGACCATGGCCTCACTCCTGCCCTTGCTCATTTCGAGCGTGACGGCCACTTGCGTCACCTACGCCCTCAGCGGGACGGGGGCCATCTTCTCGTTCGAACTGCACGACCCCTTTTCAGTCGAGCGCATTCCTTCGTCCATCCTGCTGGGTATTTTCTGCGGGCTTATCGCCCTCTACTTCACACGGGCTATGAATGCCTTTGAGCAGGTGTTCAGCCGAATGAAAGGACTATACCGGCGGCTGGCCTTGGGCGGCACGGTGCTCGCCGTGCTCATCTATTTCTTTCCGCCGCTCTACGGCGAAGGATATTCCACCATCACCATGCTGATTGGCGGCGACAACGTCAGCGACTGGGACAAGGTGCTTAACAACTCCATGTTCTATGGCCACCCGGAGTATCTGCTACTTTACCTCGCCCTGATCGTCGTGTTCAAAGTGTTCGCCACAACGGCCACCAACGGCGGCGGCGGATGCGGCGGTACGTTTGCCCCAAGCCTCTTCCTGGGATGTGTGGGCGGATTTATCTTCGCACGGATGTGGAACCGTATCGACCTGTTGGGCATCCACGTGCCTGAGACCAACTACGCGCTTCTGGGGATGGCCGGTCTGATGAGTGGAGTGTTCCACGCCCCCTTGACCGGCGTATTTCTCATCGCTGAACTGACCGGGGGATACGACCTCTTCATTCCGCTCATCATTGTCTCCGTTTCGGCCTACCTGACGATTAACATTTTCGAGCCGCACAGCATCTATGCCATGCGCCTTGCCCGCACCGGCCAACTGCTCACCCACCACAAAGACCGCTCCATCCTGACGCTCATGACACTCGATTCAATCATCGACAAAACGACGCCGCGCATCGTCCCGGACATGGACTTGGGCCGCATCGTACGCCTCATCGCCACAAGCCAGTCGAGCGTGTTTGCCGTCACCGACGGGAAAGGTTCGCTGCTCGGTGTCATTGAGTTCAAGGATATCCGGAAGATAGCCTTCCGACAGGAACTGTACCGCTATTATACGGCACAGCAACTCATGAAACCGGCGACAACCATCCTGACAACCGACGACCCGATGTCGGCCGTCATGCAACAATTCGAAGACACAGGCGCCGACGTCCTCCCCGTCGTCGACGCACGCCGTGTATTCGTCGGCTTCATCACCAAGGAGCACCTTTACAGCGCCTATCGCAAGGTGCTCGTCGATTTCTCAGAAGAATAAACCCAACCACCACTGCCACCATGAAGAAAGAAGACCTGCGCATCGTCTATATGGGTACTCCCGATTTTGCCGTCGAGAGCCTGCGTGCCCTCGTTGAGGGCGGATACAACGTCGTCGGGGTCGTCACCATGCCCGACAAGGCCATCGGACGCCACCAAAGCGACTTACGTCCAAGCCCGGTGAAGATATACGCCGTCGAAAAAGGGCTGAAAGTGCTCCAGCCCGTCAGACTGAAAGACCCTGAGTTTGTCGAAGAACTGCGCGCACTGCGGGCCGACCTGCAAATCGTCGTGGCATTCCGCATGTTGCCTGAGGTGGTATGGGCCATGCCCCGTTTAGGAACCTTCAACCTCCACGCCTCGCTCCTGCCGCAATACCGCGGCGCTGCGCCTATCAATTGGGCAGTCATCAACGGTGAGACCGAAACGGGCATCACTACATTCTTCCTGAAACATGAAATCGACACGGGCGACGTCATACAGCAAGAGCGCGTCCCCATAGCCGACAGCGACACCGCCGGCGACGTGCACGACCGTCTCATGCTCATCGGCGCGCGCCTTGTCACTGAAACGGTCGACCACATTCTCGACGGAACGGTCACGTCCGTCCCTCAACGCGAACTCGCGCCCGGCACGGAACTCCACGGCGCGCCCAAGATTTTCAAAGAGACCTGCCGCATCAACTGGGAACACGGCGCAAAAACCATCTATGACTTCGTGCGTGGCCTCTCGCCCTATCCGGCGGCATGGACAGAACTGCACCATGGTGGGAAAGTATCGGTGCTAAAAATCTACGCTTGTGAAAAACAGTTCTGTACGCCTACGACCGTCCCGGGCCAAGTGGAAACCGACGGCCACAGCATGATGAGAATTGCGGTCGCTGACGGCTACGTCGCACTCACCGACGTCCAGATAGCCGGAAAGCGCCGGATGCCCATCGCCGACTTCCTGTGCGGCTTCCATCCGAACGGTGACTGCCACGTCGAATAACGTACGGCAACCCCACTCCGGCATCAGGCCGAACACACAGCGCAGCGCCGCACACGAATGCCCTTTCTGAAAGAACGGCCGCAGTGACAGGAACTTCTGTCACTGCGGCCGTTCTTTCAGAAAGCCGTCACGCAAGGGACAGACGGCTCAGCGTGCCGTCACATGGAAACATCCTTGCTTCACCTCATACTTCACGTAACACGTTCCCAGCATCCGCTGGTCATAAAGCACCTCCGAGAGGATCCATTTCAACGTGTCGTTACGCACCCGGCGACGCTCAGGCCCGTCAGGGTCTTCCACAGTGACATAACGGTTATAGCTGATGTCAAAAGTTGTCCCATAGCGGTGACAACTTTGACTTGACGCATTTGTATTGAAGTTGCGCAACCGCGTGACGTCGTCTTCCGTACGCAAGACCGACGTGATAATCAGTTTGTGGAAAGGCACGCCCTTTGAAGACAGCGAATCGAGAAAAGCCCTCGATATATGCGTCAAGAGGTTCGCCGCACGCGGAACGAGATAAGGTATCGAATGCGATAGCGGTTGCACGTGAAAAAAAGGATTGTCGCCCACATAGACAAGCCCCTCCTTGTTGCGTGCAGCCTCATCCCTGTCTTTCACCGGTCTGACACCGAGACGCTGAGCCGTGGCCAACTGGACATCATTCAGGTCTGGGAAACAGTCGCGGTAACTCGACACACTCATAATCCGGTTGCGCACAGGCTTTCCGTCCGTGCCCACAAGGCGCACCCTGTTCCGCCTGTCCGAAACCAGCGTGTCGTTGGCAGCGCTCCTCCACACAATAGAATCAATTCTCACCGCCGCCACAGGTTTGGGCTCTACGGCGGGCTTACTTCCAGGGACTATCCAAATCCATTTCACCAAAGCAAGTACAAACACGACCGCCGCGAACGTATATAAAAAATGCTTTTTCCCGAATGAAAAACGTTGTCTCATGCTTCTTCGTCATAACGTGGCGCAAAAGTAGTCAAAAAAGAGAGTATCCTTTCGCAGGGATTGCTTAAATTTGCGGAAAATTACGAAGAGTGATTGATAAACACTTTATACTAGAAGAAGCCGACCCGCAGCTCTTCTTCGGTGCTGGAAACGCGAATCTGCGCATGCTGCGCGCCCTGAGTCCCAAACTGCGCATCACAGCGCGCGACAACGTGGTCCGCGTTGTCGGCGACGAAGATGACATCGCCGCATTCGCCAAACAGTTCACAGCCCTTGAGCATCACTGCGCCCAGTACAACTCGCTCACAGAAGAAGACATCCTCCACATCACACGCGGACAACGCACCGGCAAAGAAGCCGCCGCAAACGTCATCGTGTACAGTACGGGAGGCAGGCCGATCACGGCGCGCAGCGAAAACCAGCGCCGCATGGTCGAAGCCTACGAAACAAGCGACATGCTCTTCGCTGTCGGGCCTGCCGGTTCGGGAAAAACATTCACAGGCATAGCCCTTGCTGTCCGCGCGCTGAAGAACAAAGAAATAAAGAAAATCATCCTTTGCCGCCCCGCCGTCGAAGCGGGCGAAAAGCTCGGTTTCCTGCCCGGCGACATGAAAGAGAAGATCGACCCGTACCTGCAACCGCTCTACGACGCACTCGAAGAGATGATACCGCCCGGCAAACTCCAAGAATACCTCGACACGAACATCATACAAATCGCCCCGCTTGCCTTTATGCGCGGCCGCACACTCAACGATGCCGTCGTCATCCTCGACGAAGCGCAAAACACGACGTCTGCGCAAATAAAGATGTTCCTTACCCGCATGGGAATGAACACCAAGATGATCGTCACAGGCGACCGGACACAAATTGACCTCCCGCCGTCGCAGCGTTCCGGCCTCATCGAAGCAATGCGCATCCTCCGCGACGTGCCCGGCATAGCCTTTATCGAAATGAACAAAAAGGACATCGTGCGCCACAAGCTCGTCACCCGCATCGTCGAAGCCTACGAACGCGATGCCAAAGAACGAAACGAAAAAGACCACAAAACTGACATCCCATCTCTGCCCGTACACTAAAACTTTCAAATACTACAATAATCATGAGTACACTCACTAAAACTGATTTCCACTTCTCGGGTCAGACCGACGTCTACCACGGTAAAGTACGCGACGTTTACTTCCTCGGCGACGACCGCCTCGTCATGGTTGCCACGGACCGCATCTCGGCTTTCGACGTCATACTGCCGGAAGGCATCCCATACAAGGGACAAATCCTGAACCAGATCGCAGCCAAATTCCTCGATGCCTCAGCCGATATCTGCCCGACATGGAAACTCGCCACGCCCGACCCGATGGTGACAGTCGGCCTCCGCTGCGAAGGGTTTCCTGTCGAAATGATTGTGCGCGGCTACCTCTGCGGCAGCGCATGGCGAGCCTACAAGAGTGGTGTCCGTGAAATCTGCGGTGTCCGCCTTCCCGAAGGAATGAAAGAAAACCAACGCTTCCCAGAGCCTATCATCACACCGACGACCAAAGCAGAAATCGGCGCACACGACGAGGACATCTCGAAGGAAGAAATCCTGGCACGCGGCCTCGCTACGCCCGAAGAATACGCCCTGCTCGAAAAATACACGCTCGCTCTTTTCCGCCGTGGCACCGAAATCGCCGCAAAACGCGGCCTTATTCTCGTCGACACCAAGTATGAGTTCGGCAAACACGACGGCAAGATTTATCTTATGGATGAGATACACACACCCGACTCAAGCCGGTATTTTTACAGCGAAGGCTACGAAGAGCGTTTTGCCAAAGGCGAACCGCAGAAACAGCTTTCCAAGGAGTTCGTTCGCGAATGGCTGATGAAAAACGGTTTCCAAGGCAAGGAAGGACAGGCCGTCCCTGAGATGACGCCCGCCATCGTCGAAAGCATCAGCAACCGCTACATCGAACTCTACGAGCACATCACCGGTGAGCCCTTCGTCAAGGAAGAGCATGCCAACCTCGCCGAGCGCATCGAAAAGAACGTCGCGGACTACCTGGCGCAGTAATCCAGTACCGCCCCTTCCGCCGTCCCGGCCTGCCCTTCCCCGTGAGTGCAGGCCGGGACGGCTGTTTCGTTTTTCACTCACTCAAAGGTCCCATCCGGAAACTACCACACAACCGACAAAAGGGAACATATATTCCGGCCGTCCTTGCTTCCGCCGCTCTTTCCCGTCCGTTATCCAAGACCTGCGCCCTATACATCAAACCGGAAAGCCACAGACACGACATTTATCCAGACTTTACACAAATCCACACGGACTTTATTTTTCCCTAAGCGGAGAAAGGGGGAGAGCAACGCTGTGACCGTCATCCGCACCACGGCGTGACAAACCGGCGTTCCAAAAAGAAAACGCCGGGATGCCCCGAAAAACAACGCAGAGCCGGCGTCGTGTCCGTCAAAAAGTCGTAACTTCGCCAGCCGGAACGCACTGCGTCCCGACAACGACCCTGCCATGTACGAACAAGAGAAGATCAAACCCTACGGCGAGGCTGGCAGCAAGGGCCAGCAGGTGGAGCACATGTTCGACCGCATCGCCCACTCCTACGACCTGCTCAACCATCTGCTCTCGATGGGCATCGACCGCCGCTGGCGCCGTGCCGCAATCGCCTCGCTACGCCCCTACGCGCCGGAATCGGTGCTCGACGTGGCCACCGGCACGGGCGACTTCGCCCTACTGGCCGCCCGGATGCTCCGGCCCAAGCGGCTGGTCGGCGTCGACTTGTCCGAGGGCATGCTTGCCGTAGGACGCGAAAAAGTGAGGCGCGCAGGACTCGACACCGTCGTCACGTTCCAAAAAGACGATTGCCTGCACCTTTCGCTACCGGACGACACGTTCGACGCCGTTACGGTAGCTTACGGCATACGCAACTTCGAGGACCTCGACCGGGGACTGCGCGAAATGCGCCGCGTCATGAGGCCGGGCGGGCGGTTGGCCATCATTGAGCTCTGCACGCCCAACAGGTTTCCCATGAAGCAGCTTTTCAAGCTCTATTCACGCATATTCATGCCCGCCATAGGCCGGATAATCTCGCACGACAGCCAAGCCTACCGCTACCTGCCGGCCACGATGGAAGCCTTCCCGCAAGGCGAGGTGATGCAAGGCATCCTCGAACGTGCCGGATTCCGCGAAGTATGTTTCCGTCGCTTCACGTTCGGACTGAGCACGCTCTACACGGCAGCCAAATAACCTCTGTGCACTCTCAAACCACACGACCATGAAACGATACGGCCTCATCGGCTACCCCCTCGGCCATTCCTTTTCGGCAGGCTACTTCGCCCGTAAATTCAAGGCCGAAGGCATCGACGCCGAGTATCTGAACTACGAAATCCCCACGGCCGAGCTCCTGCCGGACGTCGTACGCGAAAATCCGACGCTCGCGGGACTCAACGTGACCATACCTCACAAACAGGCGGTCATTCCCCTACTCGACTCGCTCAGCGACGAAGCGCGTGCTATCGGGGCGGTAAACGTCATCCGTATTGACCGTCGCGACGGAAAAACATTCCTGCGCGGATTCAACGCCGACGTCATCGGATTCACACGTTCAATCCGCCCCCTGCTCCGCCCCACACACCGTGCGGCCCTTGTGCTCGGCACGGGGGGAGCGTCGAAAGCCGTTGTCCATGGTCTTCATCAACTTGGCCTCACTACGCAATACGTGAGCCGTACACCGCATGGCGACACTATCGGTTATGACGACCTCACGCCCGAAGTGATGGCCACGCATACGGTCGTGGTGAATTGCACACCCGCAGGGATGTTTCCACACGTCGAAGCATGCCCGGACCTGCCCTATGGTCTCGCCACGCCTGACCACCTCTTTTACGACCTCATCTATAATCCCGAAGAAACGCTCTTCCTTCGTCGCGCGGCCGAACAAGGCGCCACGGTGAAGAACGGCCTCGAAATGCTTCACCTGCAAGCCGAAGCGAGCTGGGCGTTCTGGAACAGCAACGACTGACGCCCCCATGCGCCGCCTCCGCCTGAGCCCTCGCTTTACAAGTCGGCTGGCAGACATTGCGGGACGGCTGATAGTTTTTTCTATTAGCCGTCCCGCAATGTCTGCCAGCCCGCCCAATCCGAGAACAAGGGCAAAAGGGCGCCAGAGAATGGCTGTGTGAAAATCCTACGGCTTTTCGCCCACAATTCCACTCGTTTGCACTATCTTTGCGTTATGTTATAGAATACTCACGCAGGCATGAAGAAACTTCGCCTACTCCTACTCTTGTTTCTCGGTCTGACAGCCTTGGCCGTCCGTGCCGCTTGGACACCCGAGACACTGCCCATGGTGCACCTTGACGACGCCCGGCGATACGTCTGCAACCCCGACGGCCTCATGTCGCCCGCCGCGGTCGACTCGACCGACGCCCTCCTCTACCGCCTTGAACGCGAGAAAGGCGTCGAGACCGTCGTAGTCATCGTGAGCCGCATCGAAGGCGGCGATCCGTACGACTTCGGTATGGCGTTGGCAAAGAAGTATGGCGTCGGCAGCCGGGAGCAGAACACGGGGCTAGTCATCGTCATCAGTACAGAAGACCGCAAGTTTTTCATCCTCACTGGCCGCGGCCTCGAAGGGACACTGCCCGACGCCATCTGTAAGCGCGTCGAAAACCGCGTCATGGTTCCTTATCTCAAAAGCGGCGACTGGGACATGGCAGTCTACGCCTCAGTCCGCGCCCTCAGCGGCTACATCTACGGCGACCCCTCGCTGCGCGACGAGCTCGGCAATGAAGAAAGCGACGGCAAAGGTTTCGGGCTCGCCATCGCCTTAGGGTTTCTCTTCTTACTCTTCGCACTGAGCATTACACACCGTCGCGGACGGACAGGCGGCCAACGCTGCCCGCAATGCAAGCATCACACGCTCCACGCCACCCATGCCCGGATGGTGCGCCGCCCCGACGGTCGCTACGTGCGGCAGGTGACGTACCAGTGCGACCACTGCCATTACGTCGAACTCCGCGACGAAGACCCGAACGACCGTTTCCATGGCGGCGATCTCCTGCCTCCGATATTCTTCCTCGGCGGCATGAGGGCCGGCGGATTCGGCCATCACGGCGGTGGCTTCGGCGGCATCAGTGGAGGCACGTTCGGAGGCGGCTCCTTCGGCGGTGGCGGTGCCGGCGGCAGCTTCTGAACCACACAAAAGCCCTCTATGAATATCCAACCTAAACGTTTAGCAATATGAAAAAATCGACCATCACGCTCTTCGTCATTGGAGCAATCGTCATCCTCCTGGCCGGATGGGTGACCATACAGTATAACGGCATGGTAGCTAACGACGAGGCCGTCACAACGGCATGGGCCGGCGTCGAATCGCAATACCAGCGTCGCAGCGACCTCATCCCGAACCTCGTGAATACCGTAAAAGGGTACGCCGCGCACGAAAAGGAAACCCTCGAAGGTGTAGTCGAAGCACGCGCCAAAGCCACGCAAGTCACTGTCAATGCAGACAATCTGACCCCCGAACGTTTCGCCCAATTCCAAAAAGCGCAAGGCGAACTCTCTGCCGCCCTCGGTCGGCTGATGCGTATCACCGAAAACTATCCGCAGCTACGTGCAAACGAGAACTTCTCTGCACTGCAAGCCCAGCTCGAAGGTACGGAAAACCGCATCAACGAGAGCCGTCTCCGCTTCAACGAGGCGGTTCAGGAATACAACCTCAGCATACGCCGCTTCCCCGGCAACATCTTCGCCAGCCTCTTCGGCTTCGAGAAACGCGATAAGTTCGAAGCCGCAGACGGCACCGAACAAGCCCCAGAAGTAAAATTCTAAAACCACACATAGCCACCGGAAAAATGGACAGCAAACAAAGATACATGATGCGCGGCGTGAGCGCCATGAAAGAAGACGTGCACAATGCCATCAAGCACATCGACAAAGGCCTCTATCCGCAAGCTTTCTGCAAGATAATCCCCGACATCCTCGGAGGCGACCCCGAGTATTGCAACATTATGCACGCCGACGGCGCCGGTACCAAGTCGAGCCTCGCGTATGCCTATTGGAAAGAGACGGGCGACCTTTCCGTCTGGAAGGGAATAGCGCAAGACGCGCTCATCATGAACACCGACGATTTGCTCTGCGTCGGCGCGGTCGACAACATCCTTGTCTCGTCCACCATCGGGCGCAACAAGATGCTCATCCCGGGCGAGGTGATCTCAGCCATCATCAACGGCACCGACGAACTGCTCCAACAGATGCGCGACATGGGCATCGGGATCTACGCCACTGGCGGCGAGACGGCCGACGTGGGCGACCTTGTGCGCACCATCATCGTCGATTCGACCGTCACCTGCCGCATGAAACGCAGCGACGTCATCGACAACGCCCACATCCGGCCCGGCGACGTCATTGTGGGCCTCTCGTCGAGCGGGCAAGCCACTTATGAAACCGCATACAATGGCGGGATGGGCAGCAACGGACTCACCTCGGCGCGGCACGACGTCTTTGCCAAATACCTGGCTGAAAAATACCCCGAGACCTATGACCACGCCGTGCCCGAGGAGCTGGTGTACAGCGGGTCGTACCGTCTGACCGACCCGGTGGAGGGCGCCCCCGTCGACGCCGGCCGACTGGTGCTCTCGCCAACGCGTACCTACGCCCCGGTGGTGAAACGGTTGCTCGACGAGCTGCGGCCGCAGATCCACGGCATGGTACACTGCACGGGCGGCGCCCAGACCAAGGTGCTGCATTTCGTGGGCGAAAACTGCCGCGTAGTGAAAGACAACATGTTCCCCGTGCCGCCCCTCTTCAAAGCCATCGCCAAAGAAAGCGGCACGGATTGGAGCGAGATGTACAAGGTGTTTAACATGGGCCACCGCCTCGAAGTCTACGTCGACGCCGCCGACGCCCAGCGCGTCATCGACATCTCGCGCAGTTTCCGCATCGACGCGCAAGTGGTGGGCCGCATTGAGGAAGGCCCCCGCTCGCTCACCATCCGCAGCGAGTTCGGCGAGTTCCACTACTAAGCCGGAAACAGACCAGGGCACACCGTCAACGAAAACGAAAAGACAATGAACGAAAACGAAAAGAAGAACGAAGAGACGCGCCCGTCGCAGCACGCCATCACCCTGAGCCGCTCCGCGGTCTGGATGTGCACTTTCGCCGTCGCATACGTCGTCATCCACTTGGGCATCGAGCTGGTGGACTACCTGCAAGCCGACGCCGTCCGCACAGGCCGCGTCATCACGCGGAGCCTCGGCATCCTGGGCTGGTGCGGCGTGCTCTTCGTCCTCATCAAACAGTTATGGAATGACCGCAAACGGTGACACACTTTTAGAGAAACTGGACGCGCTCCAATCGCGCTTTGCCGAAGTGGCGACGCTCATTACCGACCCGGCCGTCATCGCCGACCAGCCGCGCTACGTCCGCCTGACCAAGGAATACAAGGAGCTGGAAGACCTCATGGCAGCCCGCAAGGAGTACGCCGCCCTGCTCCACAACCTCGACGAGGGCAAGACCATGCTGCTCAACGAGAGTGACCCGGAACTCAAAGAGATGGCCCGCGAGGAAGTGTCGGCCTGCGAAAAACGCCTGCCGCAACTGGAAGAAGAAATCAAGCTCATGCTCGTGCCCAAGGATCCCGAGGACGCCAAAAACGCCATACTGGAAATCCGCGGCGGCACGGGCGGCGACGAGGCGGCCCTCTTTGCCGGCGACCTCTTCCGCATGTACGCTAAGTTCGCCGAGCGCAAGGGCTGGAAGCTCGAGGTGTCCAGCGCCAGCGAAGGCGCCGCCGGGGGGTTCAAAGAGATTGTCTGCTCGGTCACCGGCACCGACGTCTACGGCACGCTCAAATACGAGAGCGGCGTCCACCGCGTCCAGCGCGTCCCGGCCACCGAGACACAGGGCCGCGTACACACCTCGGCGGCCACGGTGGCCGTCCTGCCCGAGGCCGAGGCCTTCGACGTGGTCATCAACGAGGGTGAGATAAAATGGGACACCTTCCGCTCCTCCGGCGCCGGCGGCCAGAACGTGAACAAGGTGGAGAGCGGCGTGCGCCTGCGCTACAACTGGAAGAACCCGAACACCGGCGAGGTGGAGGAAATCCTCATCGAATGTACCGAAACGCGTGACCAACCGAAAAACAAGGAACGCGCGCTGGCCCGTCTGCGCACCTTTATCTACGACAAGGAACACCAGAAATACGTGGACGACATCGCTTCGCGTCGCAAGACCCTCGTGTCGACCGGCGACCGCTCCGCCAAAATCCGGACCTACAACTATCCTCAGGGGCGCATCACCGACCACCGCATCAACTACACCATTTATAACCTGGCGGCTTTCATGGACGGCGACATCCAAGACTGCATCGACCACCTCATCGTAGCTGAAAACGCCGAACGCCTGAAAGAAGCCGAACTATGAACCACGAGACGCCCAGCGGGCGCCCCGTAGACGCAAACGTCCCGAATGTGAGAGCATTCGGGACGTTTGCCATATCCCATCCATACGGCAAACACGGCAGCCGACAACACAAGGCATCACCACAAGCCGCGGAAATGTCCCAGCGGCGAAGAAGGCTTTAAACCACGTCGTGAATTTTATATTCCACGATGTGATTTATATATCTCGCAGCGTGGTTTTTACATCTCACTACGTGACTTACAGTTTGTGATGCCTGACTCGCAGCTCCGTAGCGCAGGGGCTGATGTCCGACGCGCCGCATGCGAAATGCGGCCAAACTGCCATCTGCACGGGCGACGCATCCCAGCATCAGACCGAAAAATCCGTCTGTTTTTACCCTGCATTCCGCACGTTTACACTATCTTTGTGGAAAACAACTCCGGCTCTGGCCACAAAACACGCAGAACCATGAAAAAAAGTCCTATCCACCTGTTACGCGGCTACTTACTCAGTCTGATGCGCACACTGCGACGCTTTCCACTGCCCACACTATTCATTCTCCTACTTACGCTGAAAACCCTTCTGGCTCTCCATGGCATGAGTTGTGGGACCGGACACGAAGATGACATCACATTCTTCTACCTGTCCGGGGCAGCCCTGCTTGCCACCGTCACTGCGGTATGGGGTGAGACTCAACGCTCTAAGCGACTGCGTTACGGCGTGACACTCGCCACGCAACTCATCTGGTTAGGTAATGCTGCCTACCTCTTCGGCCAACCGGCCATATCGCTCTCACTCGGGGTAGCCAACGGCGCCTCGCTCGTCCTGCTCGTCGCGGCCCTACCGGGGCTGCCCTACCTGCATCGACACAACGAACTGGCGTTCAGGCGGTTCTGCTCGCGGCTCGTATTCTCAGCTATCGCCGCAGGACTTGTAGGCCTATGCTTCTTCGCCGGCGTGACGGTCCTCTCACTTTCCCTCGAACCGCTCTTCGGCATCCGCATGGGAACCTACACCGTCGAAACTATCGCCACGCTTTTCTTCGTATTCTGCGCGCCGATGGTGTTCCTCTCACGAATGCCCTCGCCCGATGCTTTGGGGCAGGAGCAACATGCCGTCAGCCCGCTGACGCGCTACGCCGTACGCTACGTAATCAATCCGCTGCTATGCGCTTACGCTGCCCTACTCTACGTCTATGCGGCCTACATCCTGCTGACATGGAACCTGCCCAACGGATGGGTATCGGCACTGGTGAGCGCGCTGATGGGCGGAGTGGTGCTTACAGTCTACCTTTTCCTTCCACTGCGCCGTACAGACGGCTGGGAGCGTGACGACTTTGTGGCGCGCTACGGCCCGGCACTCCTACTGCCCCTGCTGGTGCTTATGAGCATCGGTATCGGCCGACGGCTCTACGACTATGGCCTCACGGTGCGGCGCCTTTACCTGCTTCTCTTCAACCTCTGGTGCTATGCCGCCTGCTTCTACATGATTTTCACCCGCTCCCGCCGCGTCAAGTGGCTACTGCTCTCGCCCGTCGTACTTGGGTTCCTGGCCTCAGTGGGACCGTGGAACATCGTAGGCTCAACGCAACGTGTGCTGGCAAAAGAAGTAAAACGCGCCCTCGACGCCAGTGGCGTGGCTGCCTGTCCCATGGACAAGACGGCCTATGGCCACACGCTCGAAGCCATGACAGACGAGACAGCCCGTTTCGTGAACGACAAGCTCGACTACATGCTCAGCACCTACGGCCGCAAGAGCGTGGCGGCGTTCATCAAGGACGACGTCGACCCACACCACTTCGGGCGGAAAACCACGGACGACGTACAGACATACAGCCAATACTTCACACGCCAAGCCCGCGTGAGTCTGACCGACAGCGTAGCCCACCTGCGACATGTGGACGAGACGCAGTCACTCACCGCCCTCGACCTGAGACGCGACACGGTGTACTTCTTCCTGAAAGACGCCGCCGCAAGCGCGGACGACTCGCTCCTGCGCTTCGACATCCCGCTCGGCCTGCTACGCAGCTGGGACACTGCCGACGCCGATACGGCGCCTCCCGTGCTACACAGCCACGACAGACGGGCACACTTGGCCGTAGAAGGCTTCTATCTCGACTTACGCACGGACAGCCGGCCCGACGACCTGAAAGTGAACAGCCTCACGCTCGAAGGCATCCTGCTCACGAAGTAGCCGTACAGCCCCGGCAGCATCTCGCCGGAAATGCGTAACTTTGCGCCACGCGAAACAAACCACAGAAACCCATAACATTTCACCTACATGAACAGACAAGAAATCATCCAGAACATCCGTCGGAAAGCGTCGTTCCTCTGCGTCGGCCTCGACACGGACGTAAAGAAAATACCCGCCCACCTGCTCAGCGAGGACGACCCCGTCTTTGCCTTCAACAAGGCTATCATCGACGCCACGGCCCCCTACTGCATCGCCTACAAGCCGAACCTCGCCTTTTACGAGTGCGGAGGACTGAAAGGCTGGGCCGCCTTTGAGAAAACGGTCAGCTACCTGAAAGAGAACTATCCCGAGCTGTTCATCATTGCCGACGCCAAACGCGGCGACATCGGCAACACGTCGGCCATGTATGCCCGCTCGTTCTTCGAAGAGATGGATCTCGACGCACTGACAGTGGCTCCCTACATGGGAGAGGACAGCGTGACCCCTTTCCTCGGCTACGACGGGAAATGGGTCATACTCTTGGCGCTGACCAGCAACAAAGGTTCGCACGACTTCCAGCTGACCGAGGACAAAGCAGGTGAGCGGCTGTTCGAGAAAGTACTGCGCACATCGCAACAATGGGCCGGAGCAGACCGTATGATGTACGTCGTAGGCGCCACGCAAGGCAGCCTCTTTGCCGACATCCGCCGCATCGCGCCCGACCACTTCCTGCTCGTGCCTGGTGTCGGTGCCCAAGGCGGCTCGCTTGAAGAAGTCTGCCGCTACGGGATGAACGCCGACTGCGGCCTTATCGTCAATTCGTCGCGCGGCATCATCTACGCGTCGGGCGGGACGGACTTCGCCGACGTGGCGGCAGTCAAGGCCAAGGAGCTGCAAGAACAGATGGCCGGGCAGCTCCGCCAGCACGGCATCATCTGACACCGTCAAAACACAAGCGGCCGCTTCATCACCCACACAGACGGGAAGAAGCGGCCGCAGTTTTAACTCATACACGTTACGCCCTCCCCTTCCTGAAATCCCATGACCGACCGCCTCATCATCAACGACCCCGTCTATGGCTTTACCGAAGTACCACGCGGGCTGCTATGCGACATCATCAAACACCCCTACTTCCAGCGGCTTCACCGCATCCGCCAGCTGGGGTTGGCCGGACTTGTCTATCCCGGCGCGCAGCACACGCGCTTCCTGCACTCGCTCGGTGCCTACCACCTGATGCACCGTGCCATCGAAAGCCTCACCTCGAAAGGCGTCTTCATATTCGATTCCGAAGTCGAAGCCGTCGAGGCTGCCATCCTGATGCATGACCTAGGGCACGGCCCGTTCTCGCACGTGCTGGAAAAGGTCTTTACCGACGGCGTAAGCCACGAGGACATCTCCCTCATGATGATGGAAGAAATCAACAACGAGCTACACGGCCAGCTCAATCTGGCAATCAAGATTTTCAAGGACGACTATGGCAAACGCTTCCTCCATGAACTGATTTGCAGCCAGCTCGACATGGACCGCATGGACTACCTCTGCCGCGACAGTTTCTTCACAGGCGTCCGCGAGGGTAACATCGGCGCCGAACGCATCATCCAGACGCTGAACGTGCACGACGACCGTCTTGTCGTGGAACAAAAAGGCCTGCTCTCAGTGGAGAACTACCTGATGGCACGACGGCTGATGTACTGGCAAGTATACCTGCACAAAACGGCAACCGCAGGCGAGGCTGTACTCACCGCAGCCCTCCGACGCGCCAAAGAACTGGCGCAAAGAGGCGTTGCCCTGTTCGCTTCGCCGGCTCTACGCTTCTTCCTGTACAATCAGGTCGATGCGCAGCTCTTCCACAGCGCCCCGAAGTGCTTGGAACACTTTGCCGAGTTGGACGACAGCGACGTCATCAACGCGCTCAAAGTATGGCGGCATCACGACGACCGTGTGCTGTCCATCCTAGCCGACTCGTTCATCAACCGCCGTCTTTTCAAGGTCGAGGTGCTTCAATCGCCACCTTCGGAGGAACGGCTACTGTCGCTCCGTGCTGAGACCGCCCATCGCCTGGGCATCTCGGATGACGAGGCCGCCTATTTTGTCTGCACCCGCAGAGAGGCCAAGGAAATGTATTCCACTACTGCTGACGGCATCGGCATTCTCTATCCCGACGAAAGCGTACGTGATGTAGCCTCCGTCTCCTCGCTCATCGACTCTGAAACTGCCGACTGCGCCGACCACAAGCTCTACCTCTACTACATGCGCACGGACTGACCCGGCAACGTCGATGCAAGTTGCCGCCACTCGGGGGAAAAACACGTCCGTGCCCATGGACAGACACAAACACTGCGCCCGTTGTTCGCTCTCAGTAAGAATCGGACAACGGGCGCAATGTAAAAATCATGGATGCACTGACCGGAATGTATGAAACAGTGACAGAAATTACGGGAAGAGTGACAGGAAACACGGGCACTGCTTCCGTCCGGACGGCCTCAATGCTTGTCATAATAAGCCCGGATGCGCGCTCGGATATTGCGGCGCAAGCAGTCCCGATAGAGCCACGGCTCAGCACCGTGAAAGTCGCCGACATTCAGGAAGCCGAGAATGGGGCTGTACTCCGCCCCGCTGTATCCGCGGACAATCAAGACATGATGCTCAGCTGAAACACTGACTGTCACCGTATCGTCGAGCACGGCAGGCGTAGTATCGGTGCGCCAGTTTACAGGGTTGATGCACATGACGCAAGGGGCACTGACGATAGGCTTGATAAAGCGCTCGTCCGAGACGGAGTTGTAGCAGATGGTCACTCCGATGTCTGTCGAATCCTGCGCAGCCCGGATGTTCGTCGTGGCCGCCACATCGCCGGGCGTCACCTTATATCCCATCACATAGGCCGCCACGAGATAACGATGGAGTTCTGGTGGCATTGTTTTCAGCAGTTCGACCACAGCGCGACCACCTTGGCTGAACCCTGCCAAAATAAAGGGACGCCGTGGATTGCGCCGCCGCTGAAACTCCCGAAAAGCAGCGCGCACATCGCCCATAGCCAGAGCGACATACTTGTTCACGGAATCTTCATTCTGCATGGCCCACACTTCGATCGTCATGTGGCGATAATAAGGTGAATAAAAGTCATTGCCTCCGCCCATGTAGGCCGCAACGCGACTGATCTCCTTGTCCATGTCGGCACGGTGGGCTTCATTATACACGTCTGCGTAGTGACAAAGGGCACTATCGGATGCCATCCAATCCTTCTCCCACGTCGAAACGATGTAGAATACATCCGCCCCGCTTCCTGCCGTGTCGTTTTTCTGCACAAACCACATCGACGAATCGGTATAATCGGGCGCAGGAGGGATGTATTGCCCCGCACCGACGGAAGCTGGCAAATGCTCCTTACGTGGAGCGCACAACGAATGTACGGAAAGGAGACTGGCACAAAAAAGCAGAGCCGTCACACACAGACGGCTCTGAGGAAATGAAGTTCGTAACAAAACATAAACTGAAAGCATACGTGACCAATTGATATCTGTTCACAAACACGCCCGGAGCACGACATGCTCTTCCGTAGCAGCAACGCGGAACTTATATCAGGTCTTGCGCTCCTTGCACCACCCCGTCCTTATCCTGCTGACGGCGCTGCTTGCGGCGCTCGCGTCGGTTCAGTTCCTGTTTTGCCTCTCCGCCGGTCACGCCGTTCTGGCTACTTCCGGCCGATTCGGCTGGCCGCCCCGCAGAATCAGCTGAATGCACGGGCACAAGGGTCGGCACACCGTTCTCGTCAAAGCGCAGTTCAAGCCTCAAAGAGTCGCCCATCAGGACAGCGGTGGAATCCACAGCCACCGTGTCAGTATCGAGCCGCGCAGGAGCATAGGTCACTTCGTAGAGTGAAGCATCTATTTTTTCTTTCGGCGCACCGTACTTCCGGGCGTATTTGTCATGGAAAAGCGGATCGCCGAGCACACTTTCCATGAAATAACCGAAAATGGGCAACGCCGTCCTGCTGCCCTGGCCCAGCGCTCCAGTACGGAAATGAATGCTACGATATTCGCCGCCAACCCAGGCTCCACCGACGAGACCGGGCGACGTACCGACGAACCAGGCGTCAGAGTGATTGTTCGACGTACCGGTCTTTCCACCGAAGTCGACTTCTCTGGCATACGGCCCCACATAACGACGCAAAGACTGCGATGTGCCACCTCCATCGTTGACACCAGCCCGCAAAAGCTGTTGCATGAAGAATGCGGAACGATATGGGATGACTTGCTCTCCTTCTTCCGTCGCTTCGTAGATGACTTCACCGTCACGGTCAACGACTTTCGTCACCAAGACAGGCTCGACATGACGGCCGTTGTTTGCCACCGTGGCGTAAGCATTAACCATCTCCAAGAGGTTCACGTCGCTTGCGCCCAAAGCCAAAGCAGGTGTTTCGTCCAAAGGAGATTTGATTCCCATTGCATGAGCGGTCTCAGCGATGCGGTCTATTCCCACGCGTTGCCCGAGCTTGACGGCTATCGTGTTGATGCTGCGCGCGAAAGCGGCACGCAAGGGGATGGAATCACCGGAGAAGTAGCCGTTAGCGTTGTGAGGCTGCCAAAGTGTGGTTTCTTTTTTCTTGGCATCATAGACCTCCATGCTGATGAACTCATCACGCATACGGTCGGCCGGGGTCATACCCTGATTCATCGCCTCTGTATACACGAACAATTTGAATGTCGAACCCGGTTGACGCATGGCTGTCACCTTGTCGTATTTCCAGGCTTGGAAATCGATGTCGCCGACCCACACTTTGACGTGACCGTTTTCTGGTTCCATCGCCACAAAACCTGTGTGCATGAAACGCACCATGTAACGAATGGAATCCATCGTGCTCATCATTTCGGTCTTCGGCCCATCGTACGTGAAAAGCTTGACCGGATGCGGCTGGTTCAAATAATAAGTCACTGAATCCGGTGCGTCGGGATATCGCGCCGACAGGATTTTGTAGGCGTCGGTCTTTTCAGCCAGATCCTCTATGAAATGAGGAATCTCTTGCCCGCGCTCGTCGACCCACGGTGCCCGTTTGCCCCAATGGTTATCAAAATTGCGCTGAACGATACGCATCTGCTTGCTCACAGCAGCTTCGGCGTAACGCTGCATCCGCATGTTCAGCGTAGTATATATCTTCAAGCCATCGGAATATAGATCTACATCAGGCAATTTTTCTTTCAGATAATCGGCAACGGCTTCACGGAAATACAGGGCTTTCCCGTCATAGACCGTCTCTACCTTAAACTTCAAGTCTATGGGCAGGTCTTTCAGCGAGTCACATTCTGCCAAGGTCAGATGGCCGTGAGTGCGCATGTTGTCGAGCACCGTGTTGCGCCGGCGGAGGCTGTTCTCGGGATTAATCCGTGGATTGTATGCAGAAGTGGCTTTCAGAAGACCAACAAGAACGGCCGCCTCTTCTGGTTTCAAGCGCGAAGGTGTCGTGTCGAAATAAGTCTTCGAAGCTGTCTTTATTCCGAAAGCATTGGAACCGAAATCAACCGTGTTCGCATACATGTTCAGAATTTCGCGCTTGGAATAGAACATTTCCAACTCGACAGCAAGAATCATCTCCTTGCTTTTCATGACAAGGATTTTCACCCCTGGGATGTAGCCAAGCAATCCGGTTGAATACTCGGTCCGGACACGGAACATATTCTTCACCAATTGTTGCGTAATGGTCGACGCCCCGCGCGCCCGTCCACGAAACGCATCTTTCACCGCAGCCACGAGTCCTTGGAAATCAATACCATGATGACGATAGAAACGTTCGTCTTCCGTAGAGATCAAAGCATCGAAAAACACAGGATTGATGGAGTCGTAAGGAACGGGCTGACGGTTTTCGCTGAAAAAACGCCCGATCAACACGCTGTCTTCACTGTAAATTTCTGAAGCGGCGGCTGTCCGCGGGTTCATTATGCTGTTGATGGACGGAGACCGACCAAACAGCCAGAACAGATTGACCGAAACTGCAAAAATATAAAAGATGACAAACGCAAAGAACGACAACACAGCCGCACACAACTTCTTATACCACGGAGTTCCCCGATAAAGAGCGATGTACCACCGCCAAGCGGCTTTTATTTTCCTTCCGAGCCAGCAAAAAGACGACAAGACTTTTGCCCAAAAGCTCTGATTTTCTTTACTCATGACAATGAAAATTACGCACGCAAAAGTAAATAATTACACTGTTGCGTCTAACTGTTTTGTAATAAAATTTCTTATTTTCACCATATCGTCTGGTGAAAACCATTGTATAGACGGGTCACGCCGGAACCAAGTCATTTGTTTGCGCGAATAAACCCGCGAGTTACGTCGCACTTTATCCAAAGCAAAATCCAACGTCCATTCGCCGTCAAAATAGCGGAAGAGTTCCTTATATCCCACCGTGTTCAAAGCGTTAAGGTGGCGATATGGATAAACACGGCGCGCCTCGTCGAGCAAGCCGCGGTCCATCATCATACCAACACGCCGGTTGATTCGGTCGTATAATTCTTCACGCTCTCGGGTCAAGCCAATCTTTATGATGCGAAATGGGCGCTCCTTAGTAGCCCGTACTCGAAATGTGGAATAGGGCCTGCCTGTCATATAACAGATTTCGAGTGCATGAACCACACGCTTGGTGTTACGGACGTCGCACTGGGCATAATAGTCGGGATCAAGCAGTTTCAGCTCGGCACTGAGAGCATCAAGTCCCCGCTCTTCCAAACGCTGAAGCACACTGGCACGCGTATCGGCATCTACCGAGGGCATGTCGTCTATGCCTTGGCATACCGCGTCAATATAGAGCATGGAACCACCACTAAGCATAGCCACGTCATGCTTGCCGAACTGCTTGCCCAAAACAGCCAAAGCTTCGGTTTCATAACGGGCGGCGCTGTAATAATCGGTCAAGCTCAAAGTGCCCACAAAGTAATGACGCACCCGCGCCTGCTCTTC
>HF989212.1:41574-87756 GCA_000431275.1 Prevotella sp. CAG:755
CAGATCGCGGTAAAGCTGCCGTGAATCGGCGTTCAATATGGGTATATGCAAGAACTCAGCTATCTGCAAGCTGAGTTCCGTTTTCCCAACACCTGTCGGGCCTAAAAGCACAAAGAGGGTTTTCACGTTTAGTGGTGCGACCGGATGTAACGAACGTCAGCGCCCGTCTTCTGAGACTTCAAAACCCTCGGGGTCAAATTCGTCGCTGTTATACGACTCACTACCATAAAAATCGTCATCCAACCCTTCGTCTACACCGACCCCTGCCCCCTTGGGCGGCATGTCAATAGCAGACAAGTCCTCTATCTGTGTCGGCGCCTTTCCGATAGAACGGACAACTTGCGGTTCGCCTATATGTTGAGCTGGTACTATCTCCACAACATCTAAATAGAACACTCGCTCGGCAAACGGGTCAAAAACATATTCCAGCTTTTGGTCCTCTTCCTCTATCAGTTCATTCAGACGCGTTGTTTCCATAACATAAATGTCTTCTTCGTACGAAGCTCCTCTGTCAAGGCTCATATCCTCTCGCGTCACTTGTTTTTTCCGCTCCCATTCCTCGTCGCAAAGATAGAACGACGTGATCTGGTCGTCGGGATAGCCACACGAAGTGAGAATGACCCGGTTCAGGTCAAGGAACGTAGCGTCGTCTTCTATCAGATACTCACGTAAGAAATTTTCGACTTCGTCTGAAATGAGTTTTATTCTGAACAGCATAACTCGTACTATTTATTTAATTATCCCTCGTTTCGACGTTTTCACGAAGTCAAGGATATATTCGATCTCCTTGCTCATCGGCACTTCCCGCTCAATCTGTGCCAAACACTCGTCACGAAGTTTGCCCCGCTGATAAAGAAGCCGATAAGCGGAATGGATGTTTTCGATCATTTCAGAACTGAACCCGCGACGTCGCAGACCCACAACGTTCAAGCCGCAGAAAGCCACAGGTTCGCGAGCGGCCATTACGAACGGCGGCACATCCTGACCGGTACGTGTTCCGCCGCCTATCATCACATAGCTGCCGATTCTGCAAAACTGATGAACAAGAACGGAGGCACTGATTATTGCATAATCGTCCACAATCACCTCGCCCGCTAACTTTGTCGTATTACCGACGATACAACCGTTACCAACCGTGGCATCATGTGCAATGTGGACGGCCTCCATGAAAAGGTTTCCACTTCCGACGACAGTCTTCCCTTTCGCTGCCGTCCCACGGTTGATCGTTACGTTTTCACGTATCGTATTATTGTCGCCGATTTCGGCGGTCGTATCTTCACCTTTGAACTTCAAGTCTTGGGGAATCGCGCCGATGACAGCACCTGGAAAAACAGTATTACCGTTTCCCATGCGCGTTCCGCATAAAATGGTCACGCTATTCATCAGCACGTTATTATCACCGATAACAACGTCGCGGTCAACATAACAGAAAGGACCGATCTCACAGTTGTCACCAATCTTGGCGTCGGGATCGATATAGGCTAAGGGACTTATCTTATTCATAACTGGTTACTTGTTTTTCACGATTTGAGCCGTGAACGTAGCTTCACATACGACTTTCTCACCCACAAAGGCAAAGCCTTTCATCGAAGAGATGCCATGGCGCAAAGGAGCCAGCAGCTCGACTTTGAAAATGAGCGTATCACCGGGCACTACCTTCTGCCGGAACTTCACGCCGTCGATTTTCAAGAAATAGGTACTCCACCGTTCGGGTTCTTCCACCGAGTTGAGTACAAGCAAGCCGCCAGCCTGAGCCATAGCCTCTATCTGCAACACGCCGGGCATGACTGGCTCTTGCGGGAAATGGCCTTGGAAGAAAGGCTCATTGGTTGTCACATTCTTAATGGCTACTATCGAATTTGCTCCGATTGCGATTACCTTGTCCACAAGCTGCATCGGATAGCGGTGAGGAAGCAGTTCGCGGATGCGGTTCACGTCCATCAGCGGAGCCTCGTTGCAGTCATAGTTCGGAGCCTGCACCTCATGCGCCCGGATTTCGCGACGAATCTGTCGGGCGAACTTGTTATTAATCGTATGGCCGGGCCTCGTGGCTATGATGCGCCCTTTGATCGGACGGCCAATCAATGCCATGTCGCCGATGATATCCAGAAGTTTATGGCGGGCGGGCTCATTGTACCAGACCAAGGGCTTGTCATTGATATAGCCAAGTTTCGTAGCGTCCTTATGCTCGACGTTCATGTAATCGGCCAACTTGTCCAGACTTTCTTGCGGAATCTGCCGTTCGTAGATCACTATGGCATTGTCGAGATCGCCGCCCTTGATGAGACCGGCTTTAAGCAGAGGCTCAATCTCACGGACAAAGACAAAAGTCCGAGCCGAAGCGATTTCCTTTTCGAAATCCGCCATGTCATCCAGCGTCGCAAACTGGCTGCTCAGGAACTGAGAATCGAAAGAGATCATGGCTGTAATCGAGAACTGGTCATCTGGCAGGATGATGATGGACGAATCCGATGTCTCGTCACGCACCTCGATTTTCTTCTTGATGACGTAGAAGTCCTTCGGAGCATTCTGTTCTTCAATTCCGACACGACTTATGTTTTCTACATATTGCCTGGCACTTCCATCGAGGATTGGGAATTCCGGACCGTTGACTGTGATCAGGCAGTTGTCAATCCCCATCGCATACAGCGCGGCCATACCGTGCTCAATCGTGCTGCACCGTGCTTCCCCTTTGGCCACAACGGTGCCGCGCGAGGTCTCGACTACGTTTTCAGCAATGGCTTCGATCACGGGTTCCCCGTCGAGATCTATCCGTTTTATCTTATACCCGAAGTTCTCCGGTGCGGGATTGAAGGTCACAGTCAGTTGCAAGCCGGTGTGGAGCCCTTTCCCGAAAAGGGAAAAACTTCCTCTGAGTGTTGTCTGCTTCAACATGGGTTTTACTTTTCAAGTTGTTTCTTCAACGCGTCGAGCTCTGCCTGCAATTGGTTCAG
Organism: Prevotella sp. CAG:755; assembly: GCA_000431275.1. Classification (GTDB taxonomy): domain Bacteria; phylum Bacteroidota; class Bacteroidia; order Bacteroidales; family Bacteroidaceae; genus Alloprevotella. Next base: position 44,529 of record HF989212.1, read on the forward strand.
CTGCGCGTACATTTCTGGCAATTTCTTATAGACGACGCTCGAACGAGCGAAATTGTGAGCATCAATGGCGGGTGACCCCTGTACGGTCACGTGCCCCTTGCGCAGACTGCCCGCGATGCCGGCTTGCGCGCCGGAACGGACCTCGTCGCCGATTACGGCATGGCCGGCTATGCCGACCTGTCCGCCAAACATGCACCACCTGCCGATCTTAGTGGAACCGGCTACACCAACTTGGGCGGACATGACAGTATGCTCTCCCACCTCGCAGTTATGGGCTATCTGCACGAGATTGTCAAGCTTTACGCCCCGATGGACGACAGTATGCCCCATTGTGGAACGGTCCACGCAGGCATTAGCTCCAATCTCCACATCATCTTCGACAACGACAATGCCCAGCTGGGGGATTTTCTCATAACCTTCGGCCGTAGGTGCGAAGCCGAAGCCATCGGCTCCGATCACGCATCCGGAATGCAGGATTACGCGATTACCTAACCGGCAACCATGATAGACCGACACGTTGGGATAGAGCACGCAGTCCTCTCCCACCTCGGCGCCTTCCTCCAACACCACGTGGGCATAGAGCTGAGTGCCGTTGCCCACCTTCACGCCCTTGCCGATATATGCGAACGGCGCGACATAGCAGTCTGCACCCACACTGGCCGTCTCATCCACATAGGCCAGAGGGCTGATACCGGTGCGTTTCTGCACGGTACGCTCGTAAAGTGTCATGAGCGACGCGATTGCGGCATACGCGTCATCCACTTTTATCAATGTTGCAGAGACCGGCTTCTCAGGAGAGAAACTGCGGTTTACGAGCACGATAGAGGATTGAGTTTCGTAAAGGTAAGGCTCATACTTCGGATTGGCCAAAAAAGAAATGGCCTCCGGCTGGCCCTCCTCGATCTTCGCGAACGTCCGTACGACAGCCTTGGCGTCGCCGACGATGTCGCCGTGCAAGTATGCGGCTATCTGCTCTGCGGTAAATTTCATGATATGCTTTCTATTATTAACGCAAAAATAGTAAAGTTTACTGACATACCGGTAGAGCGGACGTGAAAAAATAAATGTTTAATATCATAGCGCCAACGCTGGCACCTCAAAACTTGACCGGTAATGAAACGACCGATGACACTTATCCACATCTGCATGTGCGCCCACAATGCAGGAAAGACTACACTTCTTGTCCCTAAATGGCATGGCCGCGGTACCACGAACGGAATGCATATCACGGATAACATTTATCCCTCACTCCTTCAAAAAGGCTCCTTCTGCTCATGGGTAACGACGGCAGACTATCGCCGCCCCCCGCGCAGCCAATTGTGCGACGCAAACATACACACTGTGCTGGGAAATAACCATACAACATAAATGTCAACCGCGCCCTTCATACACCCATCCCTGTTCGCACAATACAAGTGCTTGACGAAAAAGATAGGACAGCAGATGAAGCCATAAAGTATACTGTTAGGAAAAAATGAAGTAGCGACAGAAAACGCTGGGACACTGACTGTGGGAACAATCAGGGTGACTGAAATCCTGAGTTCTTCGGCGGCATCAAGTATGGGCCTGGATTTAGAAGCAGGCCATACCCCGACTTAAACGTCCTAATCCATATATCCTGCGACAGCAGTAAAAAAATCACACCGATAGAAAGAATCCCTCAGTATAGGCATAAAAGAAACAAGCGGATGACGTCATCTGCCGTCACCCGCTTGTTTATCTGCCTGTCACAAAGAATCAGGGATTCTGTAAGTACCAGTTCTGCGTATTGAGCAGCAGGGAATACAGCGTCTCGTTCTTCTGTGTGGGATTTTCATACGGAGCCAAGTCCTCATCGCGACGCGAAATCTTCCATGCGAACCATTCCGTGCCATAACCAGAATTACTCATGTTCTTGTGGTCGGCAATACGTTGCAGGTCACCGAAACGATATCCTTCGAACGCGGTTTCAAGCGCGAGCTCATCCACGATGAGGTCTTCCACTGCATTCTGGGCGTCCTTGTTCGGACCTTCGTACGGCGGTTCGATAGCGTCGTCGTTGCCCGTTCCATCGCCGTCATCAGTCGTTTGGTCACCCTCAGTCTGACGGAGGAAGCGTTTGGCAGCTTCCGCACCTGCACTGGGATTCTGCGTCACACGGGTCTTCTCGTCGCTAATACGTTGTGCGACGACCTTATTGAACGTATAAAGCGTATCCTCTACATCGATACCTCCACAACCCAGACTGTGGATACCAATCACGTTGTCCGTAGGCATCATGCCGACGTTCAAGAACGCAGTCGCCATCCGGGCACGACGCAACTCGTCTATGCCAATCTGGGCACGGCCTTCAATCGTTGTAGAATCAAGATAATAGACACGTTCCAGCTGGCCGTTTGCATTGACTTTCGTGCTATCCAACATCGTGGGCAGGTTGCCAGGAATCAGACCATGGCTCAGGATGGCAAAGGCATGCTGCGGGAAACCTGCACGGTTGAGGGCCTCTGCATAACGAAGGTATATCAAAGATGTGCGATAAACCGGTATGCAATAGTGGAAAGAGAAGCCACTCGACCCAAACGAATTGACGTTCGAAGCCGGACAGAACTTGTGGATAAAGCGGTCGCGGTTCATCGTACCGTCGCTGGACTGCACCCTCACGGTAGGAGCAGAACCATCTACGCGTGCGTCTCCGGCATTCTCATAGTAGTCCAGTTCAGCCTGCGTCACACCTCTTGTGTTTTCACCGGCGTACATCTGTGCTGCATTCAAACGCATATAAGCCGTGGAAGGTATCAACTGGCGATACTGCTCCGACGCCGTCGGCGTGATGCTACCTGTGATGTCGGTCTGCTCAGTTCCGTCATCACCCGTACTTACGTCTACGGATTGGTTCGAAGACAACTCAAAACCGTAAATCTGCTGAACATCAGTCAAGACTGTACCCATCGTGCTTACGGCACAAGAAGGAATCACCGTGACCAGTTCACCTCTCCCGTACTGGCTGAATACAGAAGCCCATGAACTTACGCTCGATCTGTACGATTCCTCGTCCGTTCCTTGTGAGAACACATCGAACGTAGCCGCACGCGACCTGGTGATAGCCAAATCATTGTCTGTGATGTAATTGTAGTAGTACGTAGCTGCCTGCACATAGTCCATAGAGTCCTTAGCGCCGAACAGGTACAAGTCACCCATAACCAAATCGGCCGGGAACATGCACAGCTGAGAGTTTATCGTCGTGTTCGTAGCGTTGTAGGTATTATAGGAACGATACGAGGGCAATCCGTAATGGTCGCTCCACCGATAAGCCTGTTCGAGGTTATCTGAGAGAAGCAAGCTCAACAAGTTGGAACGTGTAGCCTTCGGCGCCGTATTTTCCCATCCTGTATTGGCATTATCCACAGGTTCCGTGATGAAAGGCACCGAACCGTAGTTCTGCACCAACTGCATATAGACCCATGCGCGAATCATCTGTACCTGCGCGTATTCACGACGCATGTAATACGTGTCGTTCATCAACGCATTGGTGTCCACCCGGGCGAAATAGAAATTACACTGATTGATCACCTTATAGTAGGCTGACCGGTCCAGCAAACCACTCGACCCGTTGGCGGCAGGCTGATAGTTGGCGATTTCATAAACGGAATCACTCACATACAAGCCCGTAGACGTCAGGTCACCACGTGCTTCGCCAAGAATTACGGTGCGCTCAGCAATGTCTTGTACCGATTTCAGTATACCATGGAAGTTGTACACCGTATCGGTAATTGCTGCGCCTCCGTCGACATTGTTGGTCATGTCGGGGGACAACATGTCCTCGCACGAAGTAGCCACAGTGCCAGTGCAAAGAAGTGCAAGCAATGCACCTATAATAGAAGTCTTTTTCATATCAGACAAATTGTTACAAGTTAATCGTTACACCCAAATTAAAGTTACAACTTTGCGGCAAGTAGCCAGCATCGATTCCTTGCGACAGGACGCTGTTGCTGCACGAAACTTCCGGGTCTAGACCTAAATACTTCGTGACAGTGAAGACATTGTTGGCTTCGCCCCAGACGGACAGACTTTGCAACCACGAGACATTAACCGGAATGCGGTAGGTCAGGCGGATCTTTTTCAGTTTCAGATAAGACCCGTCTTCAATCCAACGATCCGAGAAGCGCTCGTTGTTCACCCAGTCGCTGCTGGTCGCTGAGACGGCACGGGGGACGTCGGTTACTTGTCCGTCATATCTCCAACGGTTCACCAAAGCAGTCGTCTGATTCCAGCTGGTGTTTCCACCTTCCAACTGCGAACGCTGGTAGTTGAAGATGTCATTGCCCAACGAGTACTTAAACATGACGTCCAACGTCAGGTCTTTCCAGGAAAGACGGGTTGCGAAGTTACCGTATATATCCGGGTTCGGGTCACCAATCTTCACCATATCGGACTCATCAATCCATCCATCACCGTTCTGGTCAACGAAATGTACGTCACCGGCCTTAAACTCACGATAGGGATCGTTCGTCAAACCTGTCGGATAACGCAAGCCCGCTTCCTGTGCCTCCTCAGCCGAAGCAAAGACGCCTTGCGTCTGATAACCGTAGAAGACACCGGCAGCCTCGCCGACAGCGGTCAGCACATTGTCCGTTCCGTAGATGGAGCTTGTGTACCCATTGACCGTCTTATACGGATCGCCGACTTGCTGGCCTCTATCATCCAAACGGTAATACTCGATGGTGTTTGAGCCAGGAAGCTGGGTAATCTCATTCTTATAATGACCGACGGAACCGCTGACTTCCCAACGCCAGTCTCTTTTGTTGATGAGCACGGCGCTGAGGTTAGCATTCACACCGATGTTCTTCATGGCACCACCGTTGGACCATATGAACGGAAGACCTGTGATATCGCTCACGGCCTGCTGGGTCAACAGGTTGGAAATCTTACTGCGATAGAAGTTCACACCGAACATGAGGCGGTTGTTCAGCAAGGCACCTTCCAAGCCGACATTCACACGGCGATTGGTTTCCCACTGTATGGTAGGATTCTGAATGTTGGAGAGCAACAATGCCGTGGCCTCGCCGAAGAACTCAACATTAGAGAAGTAGGTCCGGCTAGCATAATAGTCAATGTTGTCGTTACCGGTCTCCTCATAGCCAACCATCAACTTCAAATAGTTGATAGGCTTCACGTTAAACCAAGACTCGGACGAAATCAACCATGCTGCCTGGACTGAGGGGAAGAAGCCCCAACGGACACCGGCGAGCTTGATGCCTTCCGCTGCGTCACGGCCAAAGCGTGAGGAGGATTCCATCGTTGCCAAAGCCTGAATGAAATAGCGGTTCTTGTAGTTGTACTCGGCATTCAGATAATAGGCCAAGTTCATCCATTTGTCCGTCGTACCTCCATAGGTCTTGGGGTTGAGTGTCATCGACATATTGGGCATCTTGTCGTTCGAGTTGTTATAGCCTCGAGCGTAGCTGTCCGTAAATGTGTACGACGACAGGCGGAAACCACCGAATGCATGAACGGAATGCGCTCCAAAGTTCTGATTCCAGTCAATACGGAAATCGTTATAAAGCGTAGTTTCTTTTCCGAACTGTGAGGCCAACACGCTATTGATCGAACCTAACCCGTCAACGAACTTGTCAGGCGTACCGTTACGAGGCATATAATACTTCTCGTTATTACGGTTGATTATATAACTGAACCTGTCGCTGATTGTCCAATACTTGCCAATCGTATACTGAGGATTAACATTGATACTGAACTGTGTCTGCTCCATGAAGTTCTTGTTGTCGCCCTGTCCGTTCAGCAAAATCCAATACGGATTTGCCAAAGCCTGGTCGCCAAACTCAGAAGCAAAATTGAACGGGTTCGTAGCATCGCTGGTTACGTTGTCTTTACCGGCATACACATCCATGCTCTGCCGCAAGGTCATGGTTTCCGGATCCATGAAGTACTGGTAGGGACTGATGAACGGCGCCTGAATCAGACCAAGCACATTCGGAGATGAGATGTTCCGGTCGTCATAAGACGAAGCCCAACCATTATCACGGACATTGGCAGAAGTACGGACGAACGAAATGTCGAACTTAGTCGTAAAATTGTTAAACAACAGAATGTCCGTGTTGAAACGGATGTTCAGGCGATCGAAATCGTTTTCTTTGGCGGTAGCGTCAGCTTTTGTGTATCCCAATGACAAACGGTACATGGCCACGTCGTCACCACCGTCGACATTGATACGGTAGTTCTGCGTGAAAGAGTTCTGATACAGGTCTTTCTGCCAGTCTGTATTGTTATGGAACAAACGGTAATAAGCATAATTGGGGTCCTCGTTCAGGAACTTGATGTTGCTAACCGCGTAAGGGTTCTGCTGGATGTAATTGGTCGTACCGATATACTCGGTCAGATAGCTGCGATACTGGTCGGCATTCATCATGGACAGCTTCGAGGGATTCAGCTCAAATCCGCCATACACACGCACGTTGATGCGCGTGGCCATGCTCTTTCCACGCTTCGTTGTAATTTCGATCACACCGTTCGAAGCTTTCGCTCCATACAACGCAGTACCATTGTTCAATACTTTTACTTGCTCGATATCCTCGACGTCGAGCAAATTGAACAAATTGTTATAATATCCGTCGTGAAGCGTTGTGCGGTCATACTGCATGTCCCAAATCACACCATCCACAACGACCAACGGTTGAGCGATGGAGTTCAGAGAGTTGATACCGTTGATGAACATGGCAGCACCCTGAGCAGGAAGTCCACCACGGGACACGACGCGGAGCGTGCTGTTCAACGTGTTTTCCACTTCACTCTCAACGGAAATCGCGCTCGAATTATCAATCGTTGCTGCCGGATTGGACACCAAGGCTGTTCCGTCCTGATAGAACGGTATGGGAGCAATCTTGTTGCTATACAGCTGGACATCCTGACCGGTAGCTGCCTTGATAGGCAGCTGCACCGGGTTGTAATCAGGACAGGAAACATACAATGCCGTGACAAATTCAGGAGCACGCAGGGTGTACTTACCGTTTTCGTCGGTCATCGCTGTATACAGACGGTTGTCCAATGCCTGCACACGCACACCGGGCATCGGCTCTTTGGTGGCGGCGTCCAAGACGGTACCTGATATTTCACGCATCACGTACTTATCGGCATTAGCCTTCTTAGCCACAGGCGCCGCTGCCACACTATCGTTTGTGGCGGTTTCCGCCGCTTGGGCGGGAAGAGCGCACGCACTTGACAGCATGAACAAGCAGAAACCAGCGCGAAGCGTGCCTTGCACCATTTCTATTTTATTTTTCTTTTTCATCGTCAGTAGTTTATTAGTTAACAAGAACCTTAATCATTTCCTTTCGGCACCATATAAATACGGTCGATGTTCAGTGCACGGCAGGTATCATACGTTCCACGCGGCAAGATCAAGCGCAAACGGGGGAAAGAAGATACTTCGAGGCCACTATAACACTTTTCGAACTTGAAGTCCTTGAACAACAGCAAGTGCGTAACGGAATCAGAAGAGGCCTGCAAGCCCTCGACTTCTGCCGTTGGACTGGTCCGCGAGTCGTCATCCATGTAAATCTCCGCATTGAGAACGATGTTCTCTTTCACACCTTCGCCCAAGGCTCCAATATAGTCGCGGTTGATTTCTGAGGGCAAAAGCACGACATAGATGTCATACTTCGCACTCAACACGTTCGGTAATGAGAACTCCACATACATCTGGCCCACACCACTACGTTCATAACGGCCATAGCTTTCCTCATGCACAACGCCCGTAATGGTATCGTTGCGTGTGGCCTCGGTCAGACTCAGTGAAAGTCCCATACCACCGGAGATATAGATATAGCCGAGATTCTCGCCTTCCTGGTTATAATCGTTCTGCCAAGACTTCGAGGCGTCGATTGCCAAGTCGTCCACAGTAAAGACGTAGCCGTTGGAAGCTTTCGTAGGCATATTGCCCGCCGCGCCGAAATACGGGTTGCGACCTGGTGCGTTGGGATTGTAAATGTAGTCCCATCCCGTCGACTGCAAGGAGTCGGCACTCAGGATTGTGCTCACAATACTGGCAGAGTCGGACAAATCAATTGAGGAGAACTGTGTGGCTGTAAAGAACAGGTCCGAAAGCATGGAATTCTTTGTCATGACCTCCTGCAATGAGTCGGCATTCACCTTATAAGCAGCCGATCCGGTATTGATGAAACGGCCTGTCTCGCTGTTGAACTCATTGTCATACGACTCTCCATACTGATAGTAGGTCTTGTATTTCTCGTAAGCCTTGTTCCAAGCGTCGTTGGTCGGCATTACACCTACATACATACTATCCTCGCTGGAAACAGAGCCCAAATAGGAGGAAAGTGGAGAACTGGTATAGAACACTGAGTCTACATACACCATCTCACCATCGATGATAGTGCCTTCAATACTTGAACTCTCATCGAACAACAGCGTATCCTGCGAATGTACATATTCGTTAACCGCACTCCATTCGGGATTTTCGGCAAGATAGTCGAAAATGTTGAAAGAAAAAGGAGAGAGGCCGGACAACTTATGGAGCACACCGTTGCTGGCAGGAATCGTGCTGCCCTGCATTTTCACACCATTGAAACTATCACCAACAGTGTATTCGCAACGCTTGTCGTTCATCAGCCGGACAGTCTGCGGGGCAGCAGTGGCCTCATAGTTCGTGCGCGAGATGTGGTTACGCACGAACTGCACCTCCACGTCGCGGTTCAACTCACGGAAACGCACCGGATCGGTGTCTTTCACACTCTTGGCCTCTTTAAGGATATCCAGATAACGCTTCGCGTCGTAGCTGTCGTTTACAGGAGCCCATACGGAGAAGTTCTGGCTCGAAGAGAGCAGCTCGGCATAACTGATTGTGGCGTTCTGGTCGTTATCCGTACGCATGACCTGCGTGTTCTCGAGTATCTCGACAAAATTGGACAGGTCCGACTGCGCCACCATATTCTCCCAAAGGGAGGCCGAAGCGCTTTCGGTGACGACCACATCGAAATGGTCGTCGCTGCATGCTGCCGTCCCCCCGACGATAAGCGCCGCAGACAGCATCATGCCCCAGATCTTGCTATATTTATTTCGCTTCATAGTTACTTCTGTATTTCTATGTTTGTTTACCAAATGTCTTCCTCGTTCTGATTTACCATGAATGTCGGGACGTACTCGAAGTAGTCTATCGTAAACTGACCGTTAGGATCTTCCAAAGCAGACTTGAAACGGATGTAATATGCCTCATCCGGATCCATATCCGCAGTTGTCACGATACGACGGGCCACAGCATTGATCGAACGTACAACCATGTTAGAACCACTCCAAAAATAGTTGGGCGCCTTCATGTAGCCTTGGTTGCGGAGGTTACGCTCGATGGTCAGGTTCGTCTGGTCGTCATCGGTGTCATCCTCCCAAGGATAAATCGCATAGACATCCAAATCGGGAGTGTTGGAGTTGGCGTTATCCGAGCTCATGATACGCAAATCGAGTGGCAGACCCGTCGGATCCATCTGATAACGATCGCTTCCGAAGTAAACCTGCGCCATACCGCGGCGGGGGTTCATGTTGATACCCATACGGATCTCATACGTTCCTGCTCGTGGAACGGGCGGAAGCTTGATTGTCACATCATATATACCTGTGACCATCACTTCATCTCCCTGGTAATCTGACCACGGACGACCACCGCCACCGCCGGAGACACCGCTCTGGAGATAGAATATATTGGACTCGTCCGACACATCAACGAAATTCTTGAAGTAATCACGTGTGAAGAAATTACCGGCAGAGCCTCGGATATTGGCAGACCACAACTCTGGCATGAGCGTCGAGATATCAAAACGGATACGGTCATTGAGGACATCGTTCTCTACGTCATTGTCATAAATGAGGAGGTCGTCGATGGGATAATAATATCCGTTCTCAGCGTTATTCTCAACTGTCAGCTGCCCGCCGGTCTCGTCCGTTGTGATATTCTGCGCGGATACCATCGCGCCACGGACGCGCGGCTCGGCAGTGGCGTGGCGATAGTTGCCGCTACGGCCATTGTTATACTCACGGGCACGGTTCAAATAGATGGGGTGCTCAGTCTCCTCAGCATCCTGCAAGACTTTCACAAGACGGCGATACTTGCCCATAGTGGTGTAGAAGTCCCACACGTCGACGCTCAAGTTCGACAACTGAGGATTGCCCAAATCCGTACCAGGCTCATAACCGAATTCATTGCAGTGGCGCACCAAGCGGTTGTAAGTAATCGCACCATCCAGTAAATGGTAAGCCACGAAACGGTTTATGGCATTATCCGGACTGGTGAGGTCCTCCGCATCTTCACTTCCATAATACTGACTACACCTATTCCGCAAAGCTTCAAGCACTGCGTCAAAGTTTGAGATGTTACCAGCAATATCTATCTGGAGATTAACACCCAGTTCACGCTCGTAGACGTCGTCAGTTTCGACGAAAGCTGTAAAGCCATAGTAGCGGTGCTGGGCAATGGGAAGACCCGTCGGGATATCCGTCTGATAACGTTGCGACTCAGGATAACCATCTGTCGAATAGTTCTCATCGTTACGGAAACGGAGCAGCGAGTCACCCCAACCCGTCTGGCGCAGCAACTCAGTCATCACTTTCATGTTGGGTGCGGCAGCTATCAAGTCGAACACACTGCTCGTCGACAACGTAATCACCGTGCTCACACCTTGCATATAACCATTGCCGAGCTGGACATCAAGACGATCCACACCGGCCATACCGTTGATAACATACTGTCCCGTCGTGTCCAGCGTACAAGTCAACATACGGTCGTTCAGGTTAGCTAAGCCAAATGCGCCACCGTCCGTGGGGAAATCGGCCACCGAATAAGCTCGTGCATCGCCGTTGTCGATAATACTGTTCTTAGCCAAGTCAATAATGGCTACGGAGTCTGTTTCGTAAAGCGTACGCCAATCGTCCGTCACGCTGTCCGTCACCTCCATAACATATTTGCGAATAGCCTCATTGCTGGGGGCAAAGCAGGTATAGTTGCCGTAAGCCGCCAACATGCTTGCGAGTGACGATGTGTTGCTTCCCTCACCGGTGCGCACGACTTCCAAAATATCGGCGTAATCAGAGTAAACTGCTACCGAATCCAGATAATCCCAGATTGTTGCTTCGGTCTTCGTCACCAGATTGGAAGCGTCGATCTCATCCTTACAACTGGAAAAGCCCAGCAGGACGCTTCCTATCAACAACGGGAAAGTGAAGACAGACAGCAATATGTGATATGATCTTTTCGTTTTCATTTTCCTTGAATTTATTGGTTGATGTTCACACCCGTGTTCCACGCAGGATTCTGTACCAAGTTAGGATTAACTTTCATTTCATCCTCGTAAACAGGGTTATAGAAAGAGTTGAGGGAACGCAAACGCGTCTGGATGGCACGGGCAGCTCCCATGAGATTCAGCGCGCCCTCCGTGTCATTCTCTGCCTCTGCGTAACGAACCAAGTCGAACCAACGCTTGTATTCACCCAAGAACTCACGCTGACGCTCCTGATAAACCAACGTCAACAAGTCCGCAGCTGTCCGATTCGAATAATAATTATCGTCGAAGCGATCGCTCACCATGTTCTCCCGTCCGTCATCAGCGGGGATGGAACCGTCCACACTCACCTTCGGGTTTGCACGCTGGTAGAGCGCATTGGTCAGCCAGAAACCTTCGCGGAGGTCATTGCCGGTGGCACCCAGACGAGCGAGTGCCTCTGCCTTAATCAACATCACGTCACTCAACCGGTAGATTATCCAGTTAGCAGCGTTACTAGCGTTTGCACGGTCGGTAGACGACGCTACGCCCTGTGAGACATCGCTCATCGTATTCAGGGTAATGGTAGAGCGGGAACCCTTCGTATACAGATACTCGATTTGCGAAGAAGACGGTGTGATCTCACCACTCCACAAAGCACGGAGGTCACCCTTGCCAAAGCCTACACCACCAGAGGGGTTGGCGCTAGACGACACGGAACCGTACATTTTCGAGTCAATCGTAAAGATCTGACCTACAAGACCCGTGGTCGTGTTGCTCGTCAAATAACCGGTCCATGTAGTGTTGACGTTGTTCGTACCGTCATACTGTATCTCCAAAATACCCTCGGAAGAATTCTTCGTACCAAATATGGCATTATAGATTTCGTCCGAAGTCGTATAATTGTTTGAAATGCGAATCAACGGATAACGACTTTGCTGTTCTGTCAATCCCTGATTGTTATTTCCCGTTCCCGAATTGTTCTCCTCGTCATAAGTTTTCTTCATGTCTTGGAGCACAACGTCGCAGTATGCCACAGCCTTCTGCAAGTCCGCAGTGCTTTGAGCATCAGGCGTAGCCTCAGTGTTAGACTTGCTCGACGGATTGAACACATAACCCTTGGCTTCCGCGTCTTTCAACATGCAAGCACGCCAAAGGTACATGTCAGCCAACAGTGTATATGTGGCATTCCGTGTGACACGTCCGCAGTTCTCGGCATTCGTACCATGACGGCGTACACCGAGATCTTTCACGGTATCGAGGTCGGCTATGAGAGAATCCAGGACATTCAGACCGGGCGTCTGCGGCAACTGACTGTTCATGGCCTCCGCATCCGTACTGATGGACTGCATCACTAAGGGCACGTCGCGGAAAGCACGCACGAGGTAAAAGTAGTTCAATGCACGCAAGGTCTTTGCCTCAGAGATATACTGCATCTGCTCACCCTCAGAGAGACTGAGGTCGCGTTCGGCTACCAAAGGAGTGTATTCAATCACTTTGTTACAATAGTTGATCGCCGTATAGAACGGTGCCCAATTGAACATCCCTTCGGTATACTCGAGAATTGCATCCTTATAGTTCACATAGCTGGCATTACTCATGTCCTTCAAAATGGCATTATCAGAGCGAGCCTCGCCCCAAAGCAAAACCTTGCTGACCAAATCCTGGTCAGTCATCTTCTTATAGCATGCCATCATTGCGTTCTCCAAGTCACCTTTATCCTCCCAGAACTCCTCTTCGGTAATTGAGTTGGTCGGATAGAGTGTCAGGAAATCTTCGCAAGAAGACAAACTTCCCAGAAGAAGACAGCCACCAGCTACCAATGTCAATATCTTATTCGTTTTCATACTTATACTCGATTCCTTAGAAACCTATATTCAAACTTAACGTGAACGAACGCGAACGCGGGGTCTGCGAATCGTCGATACAAGGAGCATAGCCTGATTGTGAATGCTCAGGATCGACACCGTGGTAACGCGTCCAGAACCAGAGGTTGTTTCCAGAAGCAGCCAAACGGAGCGAACGGATGCCGAAACGTTTCAACTTATCAGCATCGAAGCTATACGAGAGCTGCAAGTACTGGAGACGGACGAAGTCGCCCTTTTCAACGTAACGATCGCTGGGAAGAGAGTTGTAGACCCTACTACCAGAAGCCTCGTTGTTCATTGCGCGTGGGATTTCGGTGATGTCACCATTCTTACGCCAACGCCAGTTCACTGCCGTGCTTTGGTTCTTGTTCGTACGCATATCTTCCGCACGCATACGTGCCAAATTGACAATCTTGTTGCCGACACGGAAGTTGAAGTTCGTCTTCAAAGTCCATTTGCCATAATTAAAGTCGAAGCCAAAACCACCGTTGATTTTCGGGTTCGAACTACCCAAGTAAACAACGTCGAGCTCGTCAATCTGTCCGTCATGGTTGATATCTTCGTAGATAACGTCACCACCCTGGAACTCGTAACCTACACCACCATAGTTATACACCATGTGCTTCGGATCACCGTTCTGGTCATAAATGATATTACCTTGGGCATCACGAGCGACAGGTGTCGTAGCCACCTGACCTACGGCCTCAGCAATGGCGGCTGTGGGCGGAGCCTGCGTCGGGTCCTTCGACCATTCTTCCATTGTACCGTACATATCGTTGTCGTCCTGATCACGGAAATAACCGCTGTGGTCATAATCGTACCGATAAACGCCCTTATAACGGAAACCATAGATACCACCGAGTGCGTTGCCGATTTGTACGCGGCTTACCCAGTTCTCATTAGCGTTGGCATGGTCGAACTCGGGATTCATGCTGGCCAAGACAGTCGGCTCCATCGAAGTGATGCGGTTGATGTTCTGAGCCAAGTTGAAACGGACCACCATCGAGAATTTACCGACATTGAAGAGACGACGTGTGTTCACATACAACTCCCAACCGTTGTTCTTCAACGAACCGACGTTTGCCCACTGCAAGCTTGAGAAACCGGTTGAAGACGGGATTCCGACATTTGACATCAAAAGGTCCGTCGTACGACGGTCATAAATGTTCAAGTCAAAAGAAAGAAGGTCATCAAGGATACCCAAGTTGAAACCCAAGTTCCAGGATTTCGTCTTCTCCCAGCGAATTTCGGTCAAACGGAGGTTGTTCGGCGCGATTGCATTGTTCGAGAGATAAGAACCGATACTTGTGTAATTGTTGTACATCAAGCCTTCGCTGAACGACGCGTTACCGCCGACGCCCCAACCACCACGGACAGCCAACATAGAAATGGCCTTACGCAAAGGACGGAAGAAAGCTTCGTCGCTGATATTCCAACGACCGGAGACACCGGGGAAGAATCCCCACTTGTTACCGGCGCCGAACTTCGTGCTACCGTCGCCACGGATGGTAAAGTCAAAGATATATTTCGATTTATAAGCATAGTGGAAAGATCCCGTCACGCTCATCGTGTGCCCTTTACCTGTTGTGGTAGAAAGAGAATTCAGATAGGCGTTCACGTTCGGGTCTGTGATACCACCGACTACACCGCTCGACCCGATGGTCTGCCCGGTGTTCGTGCTCGTGCCCATCTCGAAACGTGCCATCATCTGCAAGCTATGATCCGTATTGTCGAACCAAGGTATATAGAATAATGTGTGCTTCGTGCGGAAATCGAGCGACTTGTACTCATAGTTGGTCGTCGTGTTAATCTGATCTTCCCACGTTCCGGAAGTCAGCGCGCCGGGTTTGTACGTATTCGACGTTTCAGTGTACGAGTTCATGTACACCTCACCCTGATAGTTCAACTGCGTCTCTTCCTCACCCTTTCCCAACAATTTGTACTCAATTGAGAACTGCGGAGTGATGGTATAAGTCGACTGATGACGCCATGCCAAGCGTGCCCAAGCTACGGGGTTACCGTTGCTCACCATGTCACGCAGATAGTAAGAGGTCAGACCAGACGTCGGAGAGACCAAACCTGCCGCCGAAGCAGCGGGGAACATCTGGAAGTAATCGTCAGTCAGGTTGTACGTGCCGGTCCGGGCATCATATTCCTGACGATAAACCGTCATGTTCGGCATGGCCTGGTAGGCACGCGACAAGATACTCTTACCACCTTCCTCGAAGTTTTTGTTGTTCTTCGTATAAGTCAGCGCGAAGTTAGACGAGAACTTGATACGATCAGATACATAATAGTCCAAAGCCAGACGGGAGGTAAAACGATCTAACTGCTGTTCGATGATTGTACCCGTCTCATGGTCATAGCTGGCCGACACACGGAAAGTAGCTTTCTCACCACCACCGTCAATCGAAATACCATAGTTATGGGTCTGACCGAACTGCGTCACTTCGTCGACCCAGTCTGTGTTGTTATTGAAGTTGCCGTAATAAGCCGTATAATCAGGGCGGTACATCAACTCAACGATACCAGAAGCCACATCGCTTTGGTTCGGATTGAAGTAGGCCTCTTTCAACATCATCGTATAGCCGTCACCATCAAGCATCTTCATGCCCTCGGGCTGCCAAGAGCCAGAGAATCGGTAAGAGAAATTGACACGGGTCTTACCACGGCGTCCGCGACGTGTCTTGATTTCGATCACACCATTGGCACCGCGAGATCCCCAAATGGCCGTTGCCGCTGCATCCTTCAATACGCCAATGCTTTGGATGTCTTCGGGGTTCACCTGCAAAAGAGTTGCGAACTGTTCCTCATTCTCCATATCGTTAAGGTCGAGTTCGTCGGCATTATAATCTTCGAGGATATAACCATCGACAACGATCAAAGGCTCCTGATTACCATTAATAGAAGAGACACCGCGCAGACGCATACTCGTACCTGCACCCAAGTTACCGGAGTTGGCCACGATATCAAGACCTGCGATCTGTCCTTGCAAGGCCTCACCTGCGGTCTCAAACGAAAGACCTTCCATCTCGTCCATGTTCAGCGACTGCTGAGCCACGGAGATTTCGCGAGCAGGAATAGAAAAGCCGTTAGAGTTCACGCGGCGTGTACCCTTAATCACGACCTCCTTGATGGCCTTACTCTCCATCTCGATACGGAAGACCGACGTTCCGCCTATCGGCAACTCACGCGGAGCATAGCCGATATAAGTGACTCTCAGCCTGTTAGCCGGATTCTTGATAGACATGGAGAAGTTACCACTCGCGTCAGTCTGCGTCGCCGACACAATACGGTTATCCTTATCCAACTCTACCACATTCGCCATTATCACAGGACCGTCTGCCTTATTCCAGACGTGACCTGAAATACGTCGTTGTGCCATCACTGTCATAAAGCAGAAGCACAAGACCAGAGTCAATAGATACTTTATGTTATTCATGATATTAAATATTATTTTCTAATGCGGTACTTCTTCACGAAACGTGCGGCCTGGTTAGCATCGTCCCACGTCTTGAAAGGCTGTGATTTGAACTGGCCGTTTTCCATGCAATCATCTGCGTCCATGAAATAGAGGAAGCCCTTGTCATTCGGGTTGCTGGTATCCACCAACTCGTGTACTACAGCATATGACGTTGAACCGACATACTTCGGATAACGAGACGGCGTCGGACCTTGGATGTCCTTATTGTCACGGGTGAATACATTGCACTTGCCCCCCTGTTCGTCGGTGCTCACATTGTGCTGTACGCCTGCATTGTCCGTCACGACCAAACCGGCTGCTCCGTTCTGTGCCACATTGATCTTCAAGTAGACGTTGAGCTCGCTATTGATGCACGAAGTCTCGTGATCAGCACCTTTCGACGTCACACCGGGATCGACAAACACAGACTCATCCATGAAGTGATACTTCAAGAAGTTCACCAAACAAGTAATCATAGCTTTTGCTTTGGTCTTGTTTCTCACAAGGGTAAGCGAGTCCGTAATTATCTCAGGATCACAATTGTTCGTCACGAAGTCCGAGATCTCCGCATACGTCGGCAGACCCTCCTGGCGTGCCTGCGCCATTGCGGTGTTCGTGGGAACCAGCACTGTGTAACGGAAGTTGTTGAAGAAATTCACCACATTCTCAGCCAACTCATTCTGGTCAAAAATACGGTACTTATTCAATTCGTTTTCTTCATCATCCTCTCTCACGCTGTCGCAGACACCCGCCATACGAAGCATGTCAACATCATAGATATTAATAGCTTCCTGGAGGAAATCGCTATACTCGCTGTTGGCCCTCATGACGGTATGAACATTCTGCATCGTCGACTGAATCGGACGGTCGAGAATGTAAGTCATACCGTTACCATAACCAGAGGCACCGTCTCCGGACTCACCTGTCTGGTCGAAGGTTTCAATCACGTTGCACTGCAAGTCTTCGCCCACATAGGCATCGCTGCCGTTCAACATCCGTTGGAGACCGCCTTCAACAACAGGATATTCACCCTTCGATTTCACATGAATCGGCGAACCGCTACGAGAGAGATAATATGTAGCATCGCCATTGATACCGTCTTCGGCTTGGTCGCCTGAATGCACGATAATATGCTGGTTCACCATTTCAATCAGCAAACTGCGCTTCGTTGCACCGAAACCACCGACACCGTTGCTAGCATTTACACTTTGCGAAGTCAAATCGTCATTGGCCGCAGACTCAGCACGTGAAATTGCAGCATCATTTTCCGTCTGTCCCGTCGTCGGATCAAAAGTATAAGCCACGGCACGGATAGGAATCACGGCATTGGCCGTTTGGTCGTCATAATAGAAACGCCAATAGCGACGTGACGATGCCAAAGCATAAGAAGACGGATCGACATAGCCATATTCGCCAAGGGACTCATCAGAAGGAATGAAGAACGAGAAGTTCGAATCCATGGCCCTCAAATATGTGCTGAAATACTGCTTCAAAGGAGCGCCGGCATAAGAGCTACTCGAGATATTGTTATCGTCAGCCGTAATCACAGCGTTGATGATCTGTGTCTGGTCGCTCAACAAGGCAGGACCGGCCACAGAAGCATAAGTAGCCGGAGCAATCACTTGATTCATCACATAAACCACGCCGTTGTTGGCCAACATGCAGGTGTCGATCAACTGGCGATAAGCGTCGGCCGAGAAAGACGAGAACATGGGGTCGCGCGCATCGTTCATAATCGTACGATACTTGCTCGGCACCGAAGCATTGAAAGAAGATTTCATCAGGTTGTTGACCAAAGGCTGCACACGATTCTTGGGAATCTGGTCGATGGCTCTCATGAAGTCCTCGGGGTTGCCCGTTTCCAGCAACTCCATCGAACTATAACGCTCGATGAACGGACGGCCCTGACCATCGTGGAAGAAATGGTACATTGCCTCATTATTCGGAACGAACATGGCAGCCATATCCGTTTCCGCAGAACTACCCTCGGCGCTATACGTATTCCATCCCGGATCGTAGGTCAGCACACCTTCGGCATCGTTCACGGCATTCCCATCCGGATCGGTCCTCAACTCGGAACCTTGCGACGACATGGAGATATAACGTTTCACAAACACAGTATCCCTTTCGCCCAAATTGGCATTCAACGCGCGGAACGCGGTAGTCAGCGACACGTCGGGATAAGGAGCGCTGAAACGGTCGAGCATGTGGCTGAAATAACTCGTTTCGGGATTCTTGCGGATTTCCTCTGCCATATTGGACGGTGTCAGCATCACGCGGTCAAGCACATTGAAATATCCATTCAAGCAAGTCACGTCGCTCTGGTAGCGCTTCTGTTCATCACGTCCGCTCAACACCTGCGCATTATATATATAATTGCGTCGGGCGCCCTCATTCCACTTCAAGCTATCGGGAAGGCCAAGGATGAACGACACGTCGTCGGTGGTGATGCCAGTCATGTTCATCTGTGCGAGCATGAAGTGCGTCATCATCGGCGTGGTGTTGTCCGTAGCCAACCACATCTTGAATCCGGGCAAGTTATTATAGCGAGCCCAATAGTCGCGTTCGGTCTCGTTGTAAGAGCGTGGGAGATCCAAAGAGTTCACCAAAGAGATCGAGTCGGTGTTGGCTGCCGACGTCAACTGGCGGAGACACGTGTTTTTCGTAATTCCGCTTGTTCCGCCCAAATTGGGCATCATCTCCAACAGGTAGGCATTATCCAACATACAGCCATTGAAGAGCAAACGTTTCTGCGCGCTGCTCAACTGCTCATAGCTTCTGACCGGCTCGCCAGTCCCTGTGGTCCAAATCGGATTAGCAAAGAATTCCGCGAAAGACTGGTCGTCAGCCACGAAGAGGGTCTTGCTACCCGTCTTGGAAAGCACGTCCCGCTGCCCCAAGTCGTCAATCAAGCGCACCATCGTCGTGAAATTTCCGCGATTCTTCAACTCGTCGTAGATACTCGCGCCCAGAAAATCCGGAGTAGTATCCGGAAGATCATAATCATCTGAACAAGAGTACGTTAACCCGCAAGTCGTGAGCAGACAGGCCGCCCCGAGGAGCGTCTGGCCCATTTTGCATAAACGGTTTTTCATACGCATTAATTCAATTATAGTTATATTATTTATTCGTTTAACTCTACGTCCGTGCATATGTACACATCTCTTGATTGAGGCAAAATTAATAGTTTTTTATTTGCTTACTTGTGAAAATCGCAGCCAACTTTATTACCATTAAGCTTTTTTAATAATCTCCGACGGTAATATGTTAAAGAGCAAGTTCCTCATCAAGAAGGCGGGCCAACCATTAACAAATCTCCATCCACAGACTGTCATGACAGGCGCGTCGGCACACCATTTTTTCACCCATCATAAGGTTTCTATCCTCTCTTCCGGAAAATCACAGAGCATCCCCTGGCAAACGCCTTCTGCGCGCATTTTCTTTTTCAGCCGATCAACAAATTCGTAGTTTTTTATCCCCCAAGCCGGTGCTATCAGCAAAGATGCCGGAGACTGGGAAACAAAGCGCTCGACCGCAATTCCAGGCCGCAAACGCTGCAAGAAGGCAGACACGAGGGAGATATAGTCGTCCAGTGTCATTAAACGGAATTCACCAGGTGTTTCAGCAAACTCACGGGCCATACGTGTGCCACGGATGATCTGCAACTGATGGAGCTTCAAAGTATCGAGCGGGAGGCTGGACAACACATCAGCCTCAGCCACCATATCCGTAAGCGTCTCTCCGGGAAGGCCCAAAATAAGGTGGCCGCCAACAGGAATGCCACGCCCAGCCGTTTCCTCCACAGCCCAACGGGTTGCAGCAAAATCATGGCCTCTGTTTACTCGCTGCAAAGTGCGATCATACACGCTTTCAATACCATATTCAATCCAAACGAACGTTTCGCGTGAAAGACGCTCGAAATAATCCAACCACTCGGAGGTCACGCAATCAGGGCGAGTACCGACGACGAGGCCGACCACCCCCTCGACAGCGAGTGCCTCCTCATACATGCGCCGCAATTGGGCAACTTCGCCATACGTATTGGTGTAGGCCTGAAAATAGGCAAGGTATTTCATCTGCGGATACTTTCGGTCAAAGAAACGTTTACCCTCTTCCAATTGGCCGCGGACACTTGCGGTTTCAGCACAATAGTCAGGATTGAAAGTACGGTTGTTACAGTACGTACAGCCTCCCCGGCCGAGCGTCCCGTCCCGGTTTGGACACGTCGTGCCTGCATTGACAGACAATTTCTGTACCTTGCCATCGAAATGAGACCTCAAAAATGAGTCCAATCCCGTATATATATAATAATGTGTATTTGTCTCCATCTTATGCGCAAAAACGCGGGCAAAGATAGTGCAAACGAGCGGAAAGCGCTGGGAAATCCGCAGGATTTTCACAAAAGTCGCCCCGCACGCCACCTATGCTTCTTACAAGATAAGCCAGCCACGAAAAAAGAGACATAAAAAACTCATTCACAACAATAAGAATATCACACACAGTTCATAGCAAAGCAAGCGACAGAACTGTCGCTCCTCCCATAAATTCTGTCGCTGCGGGAAAAAGCCCTAACCGGCTGACTGAAAGAGAAGGCCAGGCATGCGATTTTTCCGGATGTCGTATCGGACATATGGTACACACAAACCACAAATACCATCACACACAATTTTTCCTCTAAAAGCCACATTTTTCTTCCGGAATATCCTTATTATCATACAAACAGTTACATCCTTATTCAAAAATCACTTCAAGACTGTAAAAGATATTTAATGTAAACCACAAATACTCTCACAGTCTCTTCTGTATTTCTTACATTTTTTTCAGCAATTTTGAGTATAAAAAATATCCCTCTCATTAATCCTTTTTATACTTTTACATCTAAATTGGTAAAACTTAATCAAAATCCGTATGAACAAATACATCAAATGGGGAATCGTCGGAGTGATCGTGATCGGCCTGACGGGATTAGGAATCCACACATTCGTGCCGCACGAAAACAAAGAACTGTCTGCCAATGAAGAAACAAAGAAGGGAAAACAGAGTAACATCCTGAATGTAAGGGCCGTTACGATCAAGCGCCAAACCCTTACAGACGGCCTTTCGGTCAGTGGCAACCTGCTTCCGGACGAAGAGGTGCAACTCTCGTTCGAGACGTCAGGAAAGATCACAGGCATCCATTTCAAGGAAGGAGCGACCGTTCAGGAAGGCCAGCTCCTTGCCAAAGTGAACGACGCCCCGTTGCAAGCTGAGCTGCGCCGTCTGGAATCGCAGTTACGGCTGGCCAGCGACCGCGTATTCCGCCAAAATGCCCTGTTGGCCAAAGAAGCCGTCAGCCGTGAAGCCTTGCAGGAAGCCCAAACCAACCTTGCCATGCTGCGTGCGGAAATCGACCAAATCAAAGCCAACATCGCCCAAACGGAACTCCGCGCTCCATTCGACGGAATCATCGGTTTGCGTCAGGTCAGCACTGGCGCTTACGCCTCACCAAGCACCATAGTTGCCACACTGACTAAAATCAAGCCCCTTAAACTGGAATTCGCAGTCCCGGAAAGATATGCAGGCGTGCTGAAACCAGGCGCCACTCTCCACTTCACTGTGGAAGGGCAAATGAACACATTGGCTGCCAAGATCTACGCGACTGACTCCCGCGTAGACCAGGCGACTCACACCTACACCATCCGTGCACTTTATGCCAACAGCGACGGCAAACTCATGCCCGGACGCTTCGTTAACGTCTCGCTCAACGCACAAGAATATAAGAACGCTCTGGCTGTTCCGAGCGAAGCAATCGTATCAGAAATGGGCGTTGACAAAGTGTTTCTTTACAAAGGAGGAGTGGCACAGCCAGCCAAAATCATCAAGGGCCTCCGCACCGAATCGAAAGTACAGGTACTCAAAGGGATAGAACCCGGAGATACGGTCATTGTCAGCGGTACGATGCAGCTGCGCACCGGCCAGCGCGTCACGTTGGACAGCGTTGATTAACCACGAAAGCCACGACGTATGAACATATCCGAACTAAGCATCCGGCGCCCCGTTCTGGCGACCGTGCTGACCCTCATTATCCTGCTCTTCGGCGCCATCGGCTACCTGAGCCTGGGTGTCAGAGAGTATCCCTCGGTCGACAACCCGATCATCTCCGTCACATGCTCCTATCCGGGAGCCAATGCCGACGTGATCGAAAATCAAATCACCGAACCGCTCGAACAGAACATCAACGGCATTCCTGGCATCCGCTCACTGACCAGTGTGAGCCAACAAGGGCAAAGCCGCATCACAGTGGAATTCGAGCTCTCCGTAGACCTTGAAACTGCGGCCAACGACGTCCGTGATAAAGTGTCGCGTGCCCAACGTAACCTACCACGCGACTGCGACCCTCCAACGGTGTCGAAGGCCGACGCAGACGCCCAGCCCATCCTGATGGTAGCTATCCAAAGCGACAAGCGTTCACTGTTGGAACTCAGCGAGATAGCTGACCTCACAGTCAAAGAGCAACTACAAACCATTCCCGAAGTCAGCAGCGTCTCAATCTGGGGCGAGAAGCGCTATTGTATGCGCCTCTGGCTTGATCCTGTCCGCATGTCGGGATATGGCATAACCCCGCTTGACGTGAAGCAAGCCCTCGATCGTGAAAACGTCGAGCTTCCCTCAGGAAGCATCGAGGGCAACACGGTCGAACTGACCATCCGGACGTTAGGACAGATGCACACGACCGAAGAATTCAACAACCTGGTTATCAAAGAAGTCGACGGACGCATCATCCGTTTTAGCGATATCGGACGCGCCGAACTAAGCGCCCGCGACCTCAAAAGCTACATGAAGATGAATGGTGTGCCCATGGTGGGCGTTGTCGTCATACCTCAACCGGGCGCCAATCACATCAACATTGCCGAGGCTGTCTACCAACGCATGGAACAGATGAAGAAAGACCTTCCATCTGATGTACATTACAGCTACGGATTCGACAACACAAAATTCATCCGCGCTTCGATCAACGAAGTTAAAGACACCGTTTACGAAGCTTTTGTGCTCGTCATCATCATCATCTTCCTATTCTTGCGCGACTGGCGCGTGACACTGGTACCCTGCATTGTTATCCCCGTTTCTCTAATCGGAGCTTTCTTCGTCATGTACGTCGCTGGATTTTCCATCAACGTGCTTTCGATGCTGGCCATCGTATTGGCCGTCGGGCTAGTGGTCGACGACGCTATCGTCATGACGGAGAACATCTACATCAAAATTGAGGAAGGAATGCCCCCCAAAGAAGCAGGCATTGAAGGCTCAAAAGAAATTTTCTTTGCCGTTGTTTCAACAACCATCACTCTCGTGTCCGTATTCTTCCCCATCGTGTTCATGGAGGGTACCACCGGCCGCCTCTTCCGGGAGTTCAGTTTCGTTGTTGCCGGCTCGGTGATCATATCAGCCTTTGCGGCCCTTACGTTCACGCCAATGCTGGCCACCAAGTTGCTGATACACCGCGAAAAACAGAGTTGGTTCTATCGGAAAACCGAACCATTCTTTGCAGGCATGAACCACTGGTATGCAAAAGGGCTCGACCTTTTCTTGCGCCACCGTAGCTGGTCGATCGGAATCATGGTCATTGCCTTGGGACTCATTGTCTGGCTGTGGAACAATATACCAAGTGAAATGGCTCCGCTCGAAGACCGGTCGAGCATCACCATCCGTACCACAGGCCCAGAAGGATCGACGTATGAATACATGCGCGACTACACAGAAAGCATCAACCGCTTGGCCGACTCCATCGTCCCCGACGCCGACTTCATCACAGCCCGTGTGTCGGACGGCTCGGGCAACATACAAATCACGCTGAAAGACCTGAGCGAACGCGACTACTCGCAGATGGAAGTGGCCGAACGGCTCTCACAAGCCATCAAGAGCAAGACTGATGCCCGCTCTTTCGTACAACAGCAATCCACTTTCGGCGGCCGACGCGGCTCGATGCCCGTGCAGTACGTACTGCAAGCCACTAACATCGAAAAGCTCGAAGAAGTGCTCCCGAAATTCATGGCGCAAGTGTACGAGAACCCGACGTTCCAAATGGCCGACGTAGACCTCAAATTCAGCAATCCGGAAATCCGCATACACATCAACCGTGACAAGGCCAACCTCATGGGCGTCAGCACGCAAGATATCGCCGAAACCCTGCAATACGGCCTCAGCGGACAACGCATGGGCTACCTTTACCTGAACGGCAAACAGTATGAAATCGTTGGGGAAATCAACCGCCAACAGCGCAACAAGCCCATGCACTTGAAGTCGCTCTATGTGCGTAACGACGATGGTACAATGGTTCAGATGGACAACCTTGTCGAACTTGTGGAAGGCATAGCTCCGCCCAAGCTCTACCGCTACAACCGCTTCGTCTCAGCGACTGTATCAGCGGGATTAGCCGAAGGAAAGACCATCGGACAGGGTATCGAAGAAATGGACAAGATTGCCAAAGCCACGCTCGACGACTCGTTCCGCACGGCTCTGGCAGGCGACTCCAAAGAATTCAGCGAAAGCGCATCGAGCCTGCTCTTTGCCTTTACGCTGGCACTTGTCCTGATTTACCTCATTCTGGCCGCGCAATTCGAGAGTTTCAAGGATCCGTTCGTCATTATGCTCACCGTCCCACTCGCTATCTGCGGCGCACTCATCTTCATGGCTTGCAGCGACCAGACAATGAACATATTCAGCCAGATCGGCATCATCATGCTCATCGGTCTTGTGGCCAAGAACGGCATCCTAATCGTTGAGTTTGCCAATCAGAAACAGAAAAACGGCGAGCCGAAAGGCCAGGCCATCCGCGACGCCGCAGCACAACGCCTACGCCCGATTCTGATGACAAGCGCCGCCACGATCCTCGGTCTGCTACCCCTTGTTTTCGCCAACGGCGAAGGAGCCAACGGACGTATCTCCATGGGCATCGCGGTTGTCGGCGGAATGCTCATTTCGACGTTCCTGACGCTGTTTATCGTCCCGGCCATTTACAGTTACCTCTCCACCGACTTGGCTAAGAAGGCCGTTAAAACGACTAAAAAATGAAGCACATACAAATCCTACTTGCCCTCATGATGGTGGCGGCGTTCCCCGCCACCGCACCGGCACAGAACTACTCATTGCGCGAGCTGCTGCAAGAAGGACTGCAAAACAGCTACTCGCTCAAAATTGTTCGCAACGACGAACAGACCGCCGCCAACAACAACACACTGGCCAACGCCGGCGCACTGCCCACAGTGAGCCTAAGCGCCGGGTATTCTGGAGCGTTGGACAACACGAAAACCAAGGAGCGCGGCACCGGCCTGACCACACACGACCGCAACGTGCTCGACCACACGTTCACCGCCGGAATCACAGCCGACTGGACGCTTTTCGATGGTTTCAAAATCCAGACCAACATCCAGCGCTTGCGCGAACTGCAAAGCCAAAGCCGCATCGCCACGCGCGTCGCCATTGAAGACTACATTGCCAACCTTACGGCCGAATACTTCAACCTGATCCAACAGGAAATCCGCTACAAGAACCTGCTGTCAGCCGTGCAGCTCTCCAAAGAGCGTCTGCGCATCGTGGAAGAACGATACATCATCGGTAGTGCGGCACGCCTCGACTATCGTCAGGCAGGTGTGGACTTCAACGCCGACAGTTCGCAGTGCCTCAAACAACTTGAAGCACTGGCCACTTCACGCATCCGGCTCAACGAACTGATGTCGTCCAATCAGATCGACCGCCACATTTTCGTGCCCGACACCGTCATCCACATCGATACCGAATTGAGCTACGACTCCCTGCTGGCGGGCATGCTGCGCAGCAACAGCGAACTGCTCAACGCCGACCATAACACGCGTATCGCCGCCATCGACCTGAAAGCTGTCCGTTCGCGCGACTATCCGTACGTCACGCTCAACGCCGGCTATGGATACACGCATAACCGTTACGGCATCGGAACGACGTCAAGCCGCGGCAACCTCGGCCTCAACTTCGGAGCGACCATCGGCTTCAACCTATTCGACGGCAACCGCAAGCGCGAAAGGCGCAACGCCCAACTGGCGCTCGAAAACGCCGAATGGGAACGCAACGATTTGGAAATATCGCTCCGCGCACGGCTTGCAGACCTCTGGCAAGCCTACTGCAACAACCTGCGTCTGCTCAGTCTCGAACGGGAAAACCTGACCGTGGCCCGAGAGAACCACCTCATCGCCCGCGAACGCTTCCTACTCGGCGACCTAGCCGGTATAGAAATACGCGAAGCACAAAACAGCCTGCTCGACGCCGAAGAGCGTTTGCTGATCGCCGAATACGACACCAAGGTCTGCGAAATCTCACTGCTCCAAATCAGCGGAATGATCACCCGTTACCTCGAATGAAATAGTCCGCAAAAGCACCCTGTTATCATTCTCCCCTGCCCCACCACCGGAGCAGGGGATTTTTCATACCCGATGCCGACGCCTGCACCGTCCGTACGCACGCCGCCACGCGCAAAACAAGAACGAGAATACGGGATGGTTCGTTGTAACTTTGACCACTTCCTTACAAAATTCTCCATACACCTCACAAGACAACACACAGAGCGGGTTGGAAAGCAGGAACTGCGACTGGATTTTCTGTCACTACACTATAAATTCCAGTCACTGCTCCTGCTACTCCGGGACGGCTGGCCAACCGTTTGGCATCTCCCGGCGATTTCACGAGCAAGGATCAGTGAAAGAGGGCCACCCGTTGGCCACCTCGGCGGTATTCCGTATCTTTGCACAGTTAGACTCCACTCTACCCCGGAAGGAGCTTTCACGTTCTGCCACATTTGGCAGATAAAACCATGCGGCACACGCCACCGCACTGACAACTGCCGCACATCACGCACTAAAACCAGCACATGCCAATCAACCAACTAAAAGCCGGAGCTGCCCTCTCATACGTCATCATCGGACTAAACTCGGTCATCGGCCTGCTCTACACACCTTTCATGCTCCGCATCATGGGGCAGTCTGAATATGGCCTCTACGCCCTGGCGGCTTCCGTTATAGCCTATCTGACCGTACTCGACCTTGGTTTCGGCAATGCTGTAATCCGCTACACGGCCAAGTTCCACGCTGAAGGCCGGATACGCGAACAGCAGGAAATGTTCGGCATGTTCCTCGTGCTTTACGGCGTAATCAGCGTCATCGCCTTCTCGCTCGGCATGGTCCTCTATTTTAATGCGGACAGCCTCTTCTCACAATCAATGACGCCCGAGGAAGTCCGGAAAGTACGCATCATGCTGATGCTCCTCTCATTCAACCTTGCGTTCACTTTCCCCATGAGCATCTGGGGCTCAATCATCACGGCATATGAGAACTTCATCTTCCAGCGCGTCGTGAGCATTGCCCGCATCGTGCTCAACCCGCTGGTTATGGTTGTTTTCCTGCTCTACGGCTACCGTGCCATCACGATGGTCGTCGTGACCACGGTGTTCAACGTGTTGACCCTGACGCTGAACTGGTGGTATTGCCGCCACCGCCTGTCCATCCACGTGCGCTACGGCCGTTTCAACTGGAAGTTCCTGCGCGAGGTTTCCATCTTCTCCTTTTGGATTTTTCTCAACGCCATCATGGACCGCATCTATTGGAGCACCGGCCAATTCGTTTTGGGCATCTTCTGCGGCACAGCCGTCGTAGCCGTCTATGCCGTAGCCATCCAGCTCCAAAACATGTACATGATGTTTTCAACAGCCATATCAAGCGTGTTTCTGCCAAGAGTGACATCAATGGTCAGCCGTCACAGCAGCGACAGGGAGATTTCGGACCTCTTTATCCGCACAGGCCGTGTGCAATACATCATTATGGCCTACATCCTGACAGCTTTCATCGTCTTCGGAAAAGCGTTCATCCACCTTTGGGCCGGACCGGGCTACGAAGACGCTTATCCGATCACGTTGCTGTTCTTTATTCCGCTAACGGTTCCCTTAATCCAAAATGTGGGAATCTGCGTGCTCCAAGCCCGTAACGAAATGAAATTTCGCTCCATCGCCTACGTGATCATTGCCCTCGCCAGCCTCGTGTTTTCCATCTACGGCGCCAAGCACTACGGCGGCATCGGTTGTGCCGTGGCCACGGCGTTGGCCCTGACAGCCGGGCAAATCGTAGTGATGAACATCTACTACAAAAGAAAGCAACGCTTGGACATCCCCCGCTTCTGGCGCGAAATCGGAAAGATGAGCATCGCCCCGTTAGCCGTGGGCGCCGCCAGCTATTACGCGCTCAGTTTTGTCGACCTGAACCGTCCCCTTTGGTTCGTCTCGGGTGCCGTAGTGTTCACCTTGGTCTACCTGCCCTGCTGCTGGATTTTCGTCATGAACAAGGACGAACGGAGACTGGTGACCGCCCCACTACTTAAAATCAAGCACAAACTCCCATGATCGAAATTGAAAGAAAAGAAGATTGCGTAGGCTGTTGGGCCTGCGTGCAGCGCTGCCCGAAACGCTGCATCAGCATGCACGAGGACAACGAGGGATTCCTCTACCCCATCGCCGACGCGTCGCTGTGCATCAATTGCGGGCTCTGCGAGAAGGTCTGTCCCGTTATCAATCAGGCCGAAAAACGCGAGCCGAAAACCACATACGCTGCTGTAAATCGCGACGAAGCCATACGCCAGGCGAGTTCATCAGGAGGGATTTTCTCCGCCTTGTCGGAAGAAGTCATCCGTCAAGGCGGCGTTGTGTTCGGTGCCCGGTTCAACAAACAATGGGAAGTGGTGCACGATTGGGCCGACACGACGGAAAAACTCGCAGCCTTCCGCTGTTCGAAATATGTGCAAAGCCGTATCGGAGACAGTTATGCACAAGCTGAAAACTTTCTGAAAGGAGGACGCATCGTTCTGTTCTCGGGAACGCCCTGCCAGATTGCCGGCCTCAGACTTTTCCTGCGAAAAACGTATGAAAACCTCCTACTCGTCGATATTATTTGTCACGGCGTGCCAAGTCCGGGCATATGGAGAAACTACCTGAACACCGAACTGAAAAGCCGTACAGGGATTGATGATACGGCCGCTATCACGTCGCTCTCTTTCCGCGACAAATCAACCGGATGGAAAGGTTACAGTTTCACTTATACCGTAAGAACGCCTTCCGGCGACAACCAGTGCGTCAGCGAACCTGGTAACCGCAATACATTCATGCACGGTTTTCTCATGGATCTATATCTCCGCCCCAGTTGTGACGCCTGTCCGGCCAAACACCTCAAAAGCGGAAGTGACCTGACCCTTGGCGACTACTGGGGACTGGAACAAACACACCCCGAGCTGGACGATGACAAAGGGACGTGTGCCCTCATGGTCAACACCGAAAAAGGTGCTCTTTGGGTCGCAAAAATCACAGAAACCATACAACTTACGCAGACCTCTTTCAACGATATATCCCGCCACAACCCCTCGCTGTTCCATTCGTCCCACCCGTCCTTTGAACGGAGTTTATACAAACGTCTCCACGGCCTGCCATTCATAAAAAGAGTCGAGACTGTCTACCAATTTCGCCTGCTCACAAAACGATGGAAACGCCTGCTCCATTTGCCAATAGGCCTCATGAAACGACTGAGAGGCCAAAACAAATAAAGACTACTTCGGAAGATGAAAATAGGCACAATCACCTACTGGGAAAGCCAAGAAAACTACGGGCAATTGCTGCAATGCTACGCATTGCTCCATTTTCTACGCCAAATGGGGCATGACGCATTCCTTATCAAATACTTATCTTCGTCCACAAAACGCCCGCTCATCCAACGGCTTAAATCCCATATTTTATATGCTGTCAGACCAGCTTACAGACAACAGGCAAAAATGTGGAAACGCCTGAACAAGATCGAGCGGGAGGAAGCCCGAAAACACCCCCGCCATTTCGACGAGTTCCGACGCAATCACATCCCGTCAACACCTTACGCTTTCACAGCCGCCCAGCTAAGGAGCACACCGCCAAAAGCTGACGCTTACGTCTGCGGAAGCGATCAGATATGGGCAAACCTCGACCCGGTATTTTTCTTGCAGTTCGGCTCTCCCCATGCGAAGCGCATCGCTTTCGCACCGTCGTTCGGAAGCCTTCACCCGTCGCCCAAGCTCGAGAAAAGAGCACGTTCCTACCTTGAAAAATTCGATTTCCTCAGTTCGAGAGAGCGATCGGGTATAGAACTCCTTTGCAAATTGGGATATCCCGAAGCATCACTCCAACCCGATCCGACACTCTTGCTCCCTGCCACCACATACAGGAAAATCGAGGTCAAACCAAAGAGCGATAAACCTTATCTTTTTCTTTACCTGCTGGGCAACGAAACGGATGTAAGTGTAGACGACATTCACGCCTTTGCCCATGCTCACCACTTGCAGGTACGCTACGTGGCAAGCCAAGGCCGCATAGATGAATTTCCCAAACTTTACCCTACGGTCAAAGAATGGCTAGGACTTTTGGACAATGCAGCCTACGTCATCACCAACTCGTTCCACGGTACTGTTTTCTGCCTCCATTTCAACCGCCCCTTCCTTACGTTTCCCGTAAAGGGTTCTATAAAAGGAATGAATAACCGAATAACAGACCTATTAGAAAGATACAATTTACGACAACGGATATACGAAGGATCGCTGGACGACTTATTCAATAGAGTGGATTTTCAGCCATTCAACAGACTGCGAGAAGAAGAAGAAAATCGCTCAAAAGAATTATTTATCAGTATTTTAAATAAGTAACAGCCCACATACAATTGAAAACAGCAATCATTTTCGCACAGCCCTCCGACTTGGCGTAACAACAATCTAACATGTAAAAAATCTTGTCATATCAACTCGTACAGCATAGACTATTTCAGGTATTTTTACCCGTCTAAAACGCATTAGAGACAACTTCCACCATTTCCGCACCAGTATTTTACAATCTATGCCTTGCGAACATTAGATGCGACTTGGACAAGCAAAAAAAGAAATAAGCTTTACCACACCTTGTCCCTCGTCTTTTCATATTTTTGGTCAAACGAATACAGATTACAATTCGGCCGAAATCAGAAGAAAGCAAACATTCTCTTGTCTCTACGCCAGTGTTTGCGTATCTTTGCATTTCATTGATTTTTCCACTTCAACATGCTGACACCGTTACTTCCCAATAAAGAATTATTCACACTCCTTCAACTCATCAAAGAAGCGCGGCGCATCGTCGTCTGCGCCCACAGGAGTCCTGACGGCGACGCCTTGGGCTCATCGATCGGTTGGACCAGCTATCTGCGCGGACTAAAAAAAACGACAAACATTGTCATGCCTAATGCATTTCCCGACTTCCTTCGTTCTACACCAGGTGCCGGGATGACCGTATTTTTTGACAAGCAGAACGAGCTGGCCCTCCACCTTATCCATGAGGCTGACCTCATTTTCTGCCTCGACTTCAACGCACTTTCCCGTCTCGAAGGAATGGGAGAAGATATCGCACGCGCCAAAGCTAAAAAAGTCATCATCGATCACCACCTTGATCCTGACAATAGCTTCACATCGCTCACCATCTCGCATCCTGAGTGCAGTTCGACGAGTGAAATCATCTTCCGCCTCATCGAACAGTTAGGCGGTTTCGACACAATGACCCAGGATGCCGCAGCCGCCATCTATACCGGCATGATGACCGACACGGGCGGATTCACCTATAACTCGAACAACCCAGAGATATATACCATTATCAGCCTCCTGCTCACCAAAGGCATCGACAAAGACCAACTCTACCGCAACGTATTCAACAACTACACTGAAAGCCGGATCCGTCTCATGGGTTACGTACTTTTTGAGAAGTTACGCTTCCTCGCAGACGGCCGGGCCAGCCTCTTCACGCTGACACGCAGCGACTTAGAAAACTTTCATTACATCCGTGGTGATGCTGAGGGATTTGTCAACCTCCCCCTCCAAGTCAAAGGCAATAAACTCAGCATCTCGCTTCGCGAGGATACTGAAACAGAACTCATCCGCGTCTCATTACGTTCAGTGGGCGACTTCCCCTGCAACAGGATGGCGGCTGAATTCTTCAATGGGGGCGGTCATGCCAACGCATCAGGAGGCCGCCTGCCTTGGCCCATGGAAAGCGCCATTGCCACGGTCGAAAAAGCCGTCGAAGCCTACCTTCCTCTGCTCAAAACGTCGACTACATAAAGGTCTGTCTTATCGGCCGTCTCCCAACCCGACGACCTGTAAAAAACAGTTAAGCTACCGTTTTAACGGTCTGCCAAAGAAAAAAGCGCAAAAACCTTGGAATTTTCAGCACAATTACATATCTTTGTCGCACATTAACCACAAAAATATAGAGCCTATCGAAAAACATTACGCTAACGACAAAAAAAAGCAGTAATGGACAACTTGAAATCATTCGCCGACGAGACGTTGGTGAAACTCTACGCAGAAGGAAACAACGAAGCATTCGATGTTATCCTCTCCCGTTATGAGAAAAGGCTCTATTCATATATCCTATATTTTGTCCGTAACAACGACGTTGCCGACGACCTCTTCCAAGAGACGTTCGTCAAGGCCATTGTAACCATCAAGCACGGTCGATACACCGAGACTGGCAAGTTCTCAGCCTGGCTCACCCGCATTGCGCACAACCTCATCGTTGACCAATTCCGCGACGAGAAGAATGAAAACACGGTCTCAAACGACGAAGTCACCACAGACCTTTTCAACAACACAAGCCTTGCCGAGGCTTGCGTCGAAACGCGACTCATCAGTGATGAGACACTGACCGACGTCAAAGGATTGATAAGCGAACTTCCCGACGCTCAACGTGAAGTGCTCTACATGCGTTTCTATCGCGACATGAGCTTCAAAGAAATTGCCCAAGTCACCGGAGTCAGCATCAACACAGCCCTCGGCCGGATGCGTTACGCCCTTTTGAACATGCGACGCATGGCCGGCGAGCGCCACTTGCTCTAATCCACCATTGCATTGACGTCCGGAGACTGTGACAGTGTCAAATTGTGCTTTTCCTCCCTCACATACAATAAAATAGTACGGCCAGCGTTCTTATAGGTGTAAGGTTTACCATTATCCATACGCCTATGAACCATTCTACACCACTCAGACAACACCCGAAAAAAGAGACGTTGGATTTTATCCGGGCGTTTGCCCGCTCCTATCAGCCGGAAAGAGATGAAGAAACGGCTGACGACGACGTAACTGAGCCCATGTCGGCATTCCAAGCCTTCTGCTGACCTCGGGCTGGATGCCTTTTTTCAATAAGCCGCACCCTTTTCGCACAAAAAGATGTAACTTTGCCACACGTGAACGCTGTTTTGCGTCCACCTGTTACCGATTTCAAAAACACGACGTGGAATGAAAAAAATCATGTTACTGGGCTCAGGCGAACTGGGCAAGGAATTTGTCATCGCGGCACAACGTCTTGGGCAATACGTCATCGCCTGCGACGCCTACGCCGGGGCGCCGGCCATGCAAGTGGCAGACGAGGCCGAAGTGTTCCCCATGCTTGACGGCGACGCCTTGGAGCGCGTAGTCGAGAAACACCGTCCCGACATCATCGTCCCCGAGATCGAAGCCATCCGCACGGAGCGCCTTTATGCGTTCGAACAGGAAGGCATACAAGTCGTACCGAGCGCAAGGGCTGTCAACTTCACCATGAACCGTAAGGCAATCCGCGACTTGGCAGCCAAAGAATTAGGGCTGAAAACTGCCAAGTATTTCTATGCTAAGACGTTCAACGAACTAAAAGAAGCAGCCGCTGAAATCGGCTACCCCTGCGTCGTAAAACCCCTCATGTCGTCCTCGGGCAAAGGACAGTCAGTCGTGAAAACGCCCGACGACCTCCAACACGCCTGGGAATACGGCATCGGAGGCAGCCGTGGAGACATCAAGGAACTCATCATTGAGGAATTCATCCGCTTCGACAGCGAAATCACGCTGCTCACGGTGACACAAAAAAACGGTCCTACACTCTTCTGCCCGCCCATTGGCCATGTGCAGAAAGGCGGCGACTACCGCGAGAGCTTCCAGCCCGCCCACATCGCCCCCGAGCATCTACGCGAAGCCGAACGCATGGCCGACAAGGTGACGCGGGCCCTCACGGGCGCCGGCATCTGGGGCGTGGAGTTCTTCCTCAGCCACGAAAACGGCGTCTACTTCTCTGAGCTATCGCCACGTCCTCATGACACCGGCATGGTGACCCTCGCAGGAACGCAGAATCTTAACGAATTCGAACTCCACCTGCGTGCCGTGCTCGGCCTGCCCCTGCCGCCCGTACAGCAACTCCGCATCGGAGCCTCAGCCGTCATTCTCTCACCCATTGCGTCACAGGAACCGCCACGCTACCGCGGCTTGGAAAACGTGACTGCCGTGGCGAACGCAGACCTCCGCATCTTCGGTAAACCTACAACCCGCGTCAACCGCCGCATGGGTGTTGTGGTCTGCAACGGCCCGCTCGACGGCAACCTCGACACCTTGCGCGACGAGTGCAAAGCGCTTGCCGCCAAGGTTGAAGTTTACTAAAACATTATCACCTACCAAATGGCGTCGGCCCGAGGAGCATTCGTTCCTCGGGCCGGCGCCATTTCCACATCATTCGGCCAGCAAAATGTGCCAGGCGCTATAAATGTTTGGCAAAAAAACACTCCATGGCACGGTAGAAGTCAAAACGGTTCTCCTGATTGCTGAACCCATGACCTTCGTTGTCCTTGACCATATACTCCACTTCAATACCACGCTGACGCAAAGCCTCTACCATCTGGTCGCTCTCGGCCTTATTGACGCGAGGGTCATTGGCCCCCTGTGCGATGAGCAGGGGTGCCACAATACGGTCAGCATGATACACGGGCGAACAGGCCACCATCATGTCATGGTCAGTCTCGGGGTTTCCTACCATTTCGTGCATCATGTCGAGCATGGGCTTCCAATAAGGGGGCACGGTCTCCATGAACGTCAGCAGGTTCGAAACGCCGACATAATCCACAGCACAAGCGTAGAGGTCGGGAGTGAACGTGACGCCGGCCAAGGCCGCATAGCCGCCATAGCTGGCACCGTAGATGGCCACCCGTGCCGAATCAGCAATTCCCTGTTCCACAAGCCACGCGACACCGTCGGTGATGTCGTCTTGCATCGCCCGCCCCCACTGCTTGAAGCCTGCTTCGTTGAAACGGCGGCCAAAGCCTGTTGAGGCGCGGAAGTTCATCTGAAAGACAGCGTAGCCACGGTTTGCAAGAAACTGGCACTCAGCGTTATAGCCCCACGTGTCGCGCGTCCAAGGGCCGCCGTGGGGATGGACGACCACCGGCAACTGGCGCGCTGCCTCCATCGTCAAGCCGGCGGGTAGAGTGAGATAAGCCTCAATGTGCAAACCGTCGCGAGTCGTATAACTGACGGGCAGCATGGCGGCCATCTCTTCCTCGTCAAGCCATGGTGCCAGTTCGGCCACTCGTTCGAGACGGTCGGCGTCGACATCATAAAAATAATAATAGCCCCGTGTCCGGTCATTGGCCGCATAGATCAGACGCTTGTGCTCCGAGCGGTCCCAGTCGGCCGTGCCGAAATCATAGCCCGCCAGTCTCGGTGTCAGACGGGCGCGAATAGCCTCCTCCTCAGCGTCGAAGTAGTGACGGATGACTCCCTTGTGCGCCACGCAGCAGGCCGAAAGCAGTCGTCCGCGGCGTTCCGAATAGCTCAGGCTGCACACGTCATAGTCCGGATGCTCATAGAGCACTTCCAGCTCACGGCACGTGGCCGGGTCCATCAACACCAAGGCCAACTTGTCGCGCCCTAGGTTTGTCAGGGCATAGACCAAACGGTTGTCGGGAGTAAACTCGACGAAATGGACCGTCTCGCGGAAATTCGTGGTCAGCACCACTCGGAAAGGTTCCTCCTCCCGTTCCCGATAGAGTAACTGCGTGTTCACGCCATCGACAATGGCAGTAGCCGCACGCAGACGGCCTTCGTGGTCGGTCATCCACCCCTGCACGTTGCCCGGGTTCTCAGCCAGCAGGGTCAGTTCGCCTGTCGTGAGATCGAGCCGGTAAGGGTCGAACACCTCCGGATTGCGGCGGTTCAGTCCGACGATCACCTCGTCATCCACATGTTCGAGCGAATCGATGAGCTGCGTCCGGACACCTTCAAAGTCAGTGTAGGCGCGGGCGTCCGTACCGTCGAGGTTCACGCCGAAGAGTTTGTAATTCTCGTCGCCCGCAGTGTCTTTCATATAGAGGATACGCCGCGGCCCGGCCCATAGTGACCCCGCCAGCGAACGTTCCGTCTCAGCCGTGATGCGGCGCGCGTCGGCCTCGCCGATGCGTTGTACAAAAAGGTTCTGCCTGTCGTGCCACGGGGCGAAGAACGAGAAATACTGCCCGTCGGGAGAGAGCTGGTAACCCGTCCGTTCAGAATTACGGAAGAAGTCTTCCATCGGTATGCGGCGCCTCCGGGGAGCCTGTGATGATGTGTCCATAAAATCGTGTGTGGTTCTGATTAGTCCAGACAAAATCTGCCGGACATGCAAAGTAAGCAAAAAATCACCATACAGCCAAACCGGCTGCCCACCAAACCGCCACAGTATCACGGAGTGAACCCGGAGAAGAAATTAAGCATTATAGAATTGGCTACATCGGCAAAAGAAGTTACCTTTACACCAAGAAAACTAAAACCACGACATGAGATATAAAAATCACGACGCGATTTATACAATTCATAGCGTAACATATAAAAGTCACGTCGTGATTTTGACATATCGACAGCCGGAGGATATTCTGTCAGCCGATGGCTGTGACTTGTTTCACCGTCTCTCTAAAAATCCACACCATGTCAGCACGTTACACAATGCAAGAGATGAGCGACCTCAACCATGATGGCGAAACGTTGCTCTACCCGCGTATGGTCATCACGGACTGCTGTCCGACAGCAGAACTGGCAGAACGCATTGCCGCCAACTCCACTTTCAGTCCTGGTGAAGCCGCCGGCCTCATCCGCCAGCTGGCTGACGAGATGGCCGCCGTCATGGCCTCAGGGCGCAGTGTCCGCCTCGACGGCATCGGCACGTTCACACCCACTCTCGCCCTCGAACATGACAAGAAGCGAGAGACGCCCGATGGCAGCGGCTCGCGCCGCAACGCCACGAGCATCCGCGTGGGCGGAGTAGGCTTCCGCGTGAACCGCCGCCTCGTCAGCGAAACGGACCGCCTGTGCCATCTGGAACGGGCAGCCAGCAATTTCGTCCGTCAGCGTTCGCCCTACACGCCCGAAGAACGTCTCAACCGGGCTCTCTCCTACTTGGCGGACCACCCGTGGCTCACGGTGGCCGACTACGCTCAACTCTGCCGGTTGAGTCGCACGACCGCCGGCCGCGAGCTGCGTCGCTGGCTTGCCGACCCCTCTTCTGGCCTCACCGCCAAAGGCAGCGGTTCGCACCGCGTCTACGTCCGCCGCCCCGCCAAAGCCGACGGACAATGAGCCAATTCCCGACCAAGCGCGCGAACCAGGCACTGTCAGGCACAGGAGCAACATGAACGTCACCCAACGGCGGGACAACACAACCGCCATAGCCTCCCGCAAACGGACAGGACACGACGGATGTACGGGCGCATTGGCATCATCCGCTATATGGCCCTGCGAACGACACGTTTTCCCTGCGAGCGACCCCGGCACGCACTCCATAAAAGAGCCCCGCTGTCGGCGCGCACCGGCACGCCGACAGCGGAGCATCGGTCAAGAGATGCAGACGGACGCAGCCTATTTCAGATATGTCCGAAAAAACTGTTCAATCTTGTCGAAAGGGATTTTCTCCCGATTGTCATAGAGGTCGCAATGACTGGCGCCGGGCACAATGAGCAGTTCCTTGTTCTCGCCCCGCAGCTTTCGGAAAGCATCCTCACCCATGTAGCGGGAGTGGGCCTTCTCGCCGTGGACGATGAGCACGGCCGAGCGTATCTCGTCGGCGTAGGCCAGCAAGGGCGTGTTGAGGAAGGAGAGCGACGACGTGACGTTCCACCCACCGTTCGAGTTGAGCGAGCGGGCGTGGTAGCCGCGCGGCGTCTTATAATAGGCATAGTAGTCCTTCACAAACTGTGGAGCGTCAGCCGGCAGGGGATCGACGACGCCGCCTGCCAAGGCATAGGTGCCGCTGCGGTAGTCGGCCGTGCGCTGGTCATTAAGACGCTGGCGGAGTTCATAGCGGCCGTCAGCCTCCATTTGGTCGAAATAACCGTGTGCCGTGACGCGGCTGAGATCGTACATCGTCGAGGCGACAGTGGCCTTGATGCGCGTGTCAACAGCTGCTGCGTTTAGAGCCAGGCCGCCCCAACCGCAGATGCCAAGGATACCGACGCGCGCAGAGTCGACGCGGTCGTTCGTCACCAGGAAATCGACAGCCGCCTGAAAGTCTTCGGTGTTGATGTCGGGCGAAGCGACGTAACGCGGCTTACCACCGCTCTCGCCCGTGAACGACGGGTCGAAAGCCACGGTCAGAAAGCCACGCTCGGCAAGTTCTTGGGCGTAGAGGCCTGAGGCCTGCTCCTTGACAGCGCCGAACGGGCCGCTGATGGCGATAGCCGGAAGCTTGCCTCCGGCATCTTTAGGCACATACATGTCAGCCGCAAGTGTTACGCCGTAACGGTTGACGAAAGTCACCTTCGAATGATTCACTTTGTCACTCTTCGGGAACGTTTTGTCCCATTCCTGAGTCAATTCGAGTTTTTCCATTATCTTTACGTTTGAGGTTTGTTTCACAGTGTCAGTCTGCGCAACGGCGGTGAGCGAAAGGCTACACAGCATGACCAATTGGATGAGTGTTAGTTCCATATTCTCTTTTGTTGTTCCACGATGCAAAATTACGGCCAAACGAATATCGCGACACTACCCCGGCAACGGATTCAAAGCATGAAACTAACCTATATTACAGAAACAGTCTGTGTTCTGGCCGGACACTTTGCCTCTGAGATATTTACGCAACTGTGGAACTGACCAGAAAGCGGCTGTTCCACTTGCTCCGGTGCCCGCTTTTGCTATGTTTTTTGCACGAATATAGGAAGCGACTTGGCAGAGACAAGAAGAATGCGTGCATTCTTCTTGTCTCTGCGCGCGCCTTTCGCTATATTTGCACATGGGACAGGACGTTCCGCCCAGTCGGCTATCTGCATATTCACATGTCACACCTCAAAAACGTTTAACGCGACCACTCAAAGACAAACCGTTACGACATAATAGAAAGTAAGTATTTGCTTCTTTACATGTAGCCTTCCAAAATCGCCAATCTCAGAAAAGCCTACGCAGTAAATAAGTGAATGCTCGCACCGCAAGGTGTGGGCTTTCCTTGTTTGTAGGCATAGGTGTTTGGCGATAACCGATACAAACCGATGTAACTTGCTGATATACAAAATAAAAAGCCCGCTTGTTAAGAAAGCGGGTAACAATTCAGTAACAAAACGGCTAATTTATTGCCTTTGGCGGGCTTTTCTGATACAAATATACTCATTACCCTTGAAACGGCAAAATCGTTCTTGTTGAGGCTTCCAGATACAAAGAACGGGCAAAGCCTGTGTAGCTCCACCCGTTTTGCTTGTTCAACCGTTTTTTACCGATCAGCATAGGCAACAATGTATTTGCCAAATACTTCCGCCTCCACCTTGTTAAGTTTCTCTTTCTTTGCCATATAGTCTGCAAAAGCTCTTTTCTGAAACTCCCTGTATGCTTTTAACTTGCCATCTATTCCCTCTTTGTTGAGGCTCTTTGTTTCTATTAAGGCAAAATGTAGGAACTCCTCACAATCACTATAATAGCCGGTATGCTCTATTTCCATTTTAAGCCGCCTTACTGCTTTCTCGTGTTCAATCTTTTCACCTACATAAAGCCGCTTAAATCTGGCTCTGTCTTGCTCACACTTCCATAACAAACGCTGTGCCTTTGCCACCGTGCCTAAGTTCTGGCACACTCTTACTTTTTTCCTTTTCATTACTTGGTATATTTATTAAGCATATAGGCACAAAGAAACGGTGTGCCTTTCCCGCTGCTTAACACCTTACCAAGTAGGCTGTATTCCCATTACAGGCGATACACGGGGGTACACACCGCCAATCTATATAGTTAAAAGCCTCATCAGTAGAAACAAAAAATCCACCAATCGGCAAAGACGGAGGAAACGTGCCGCCTACTTGGAATAAGAATGTTAAGCACACAAAAGTATATCTTTTCTGCATCATGGAAAAACTTTTAAGCCAAAATTAGCCGTTTTAAGGCAAAATAAAAGGTTGGGCGATACATTCCGTCCAACCCGTTTTAATTGAATGTAGCGCCGTTTCCTGCCGTCTGTCAGCCGTTTTTGTGCTCATCTGGCAAATCAATGCCTTTAATATCCACTACAAAGTCATTTCCACACGGGCTAACTTTGTCGCTTCCAGCTTCTTAAAATTATTGTTTGTCATACAGTTTAGTTTAATGTTATATAATGTTATACCCTTTTCCCTATACAAAAACGCTCGTTTAACGCTCTATTTAGCTTATTTTCTACACATAAGCCCCCACGTTCCTAATCTCATCGTCTAACTCTTTTATCAGTTCATCGGACACGGTTACGCCCGCTTTTGCTGCCACTTCCTGTATCTTCTTTTTTAGTCGTGTGTAACTTTGCCTGTCATCAAAAACTCTGGCTTCTTTCAGTTCTTCCAGAAATGCCGCGATCTGTGTCTGGCTGCTCTGGTCGCTCTGGTTGATAATACGGGCTACAAACACATAAAAGGCATCTGATACGGTCTTAATCTCGCTCATTACGTCTGTCTTTACTTGGTTCAACTTGGATATTGCAAAATAGCTGTCTTGGTATCGCTTCACCATCAGCCGATAAAAGCCGCTTTCTGATAGGGTTGAGGCTGTAACCTCTGGCACTCCCATTTGTTGGGGCAAGCGTCCGTTAAGCCTCATTTCATATTTTAGCAAATTGGCATCCTCAAAACCAACGGGCAAAGCCATTCCCTTTGCCGCTGCATCGGCTTTCTTGTCATAGAAAGCATATACTTTGGTCTGTTGCCTGCCTCTGGGCTTGTAGTAAAGCGAACCCACGCCAAAATAATACCTTAACATTTTGGGCATATCGCCCAACTTGGAAAGATAGTTTTCTATCG
Source organism: Prevotella sp. CAG:755 (assembly GCA_000431275.1). Taxonomy (GTDB): domain Bacteria; phylum Bacteroidota; class Bacteroidia; order Bacteroidales; family Bacteroidaceae; genus Alloprevotella. Next base: position 86,203 of record HF989212.1, read on the forward strand.
GGTGCTTCATCACAAAAGCCTGTCCAAACTCCAACCCTGTAACCTTTGCATCAGCTATCGGTAAATGTAGGCTGTCTGATAGCTTTTCCACCGCTTGGGCTGTGCCGTGCCTATCCAACGGATAAACATTGCTCTTGTAAAGGAACTTTGGCAAGCTGCCAATAACAGAAATGCCACCCGTGTAGATAGACACTTTCAAGCCATCCAGACTGCCAAAGGTGCAAACCTCGCCCGTTTCATGGTCTATCTGGTCTTTTGCCTTATCCAAAAACTGGCTTACATCTGGCGTTGCCCGTGTCCTCATTGCCCATAACTTCACTTTATCGTACATAACACTGACATGTTAACAAATTTTGTCTACAAACTACACCTTATTATAAGGCATCCACCCGCTTGGTTTGCTTCCTCAAAGCTGCCAAAGCCTCATCAAAACCGCCCATTTTTAGCATTTTGCAGTATGAAGAAATGAGGACTTTTGCACCCTCTAACACTACCAACTCAATACAAGACGGCTTTATTTTCTCTGGCTCGGTCGCTGCTGTCTGGTCTTGGTGTACTATAAACAGAAAGCCATCATCTTTGTATGAAAAGAACGGGTTGGGCTTCTGATTGCAGCTGTATGTTTCTGTCGCCAACGGATAGCCATAGGCAAAGCCGCTCAACCGCCCGTTTACAAAGTATTCTTTCAATCCTGTAAAGTTGAGGCTGTTTTTTGCCTGTAACTTCATGGCTGGGGCATTGTCTTTCTTGCTTCCGCTGTCTTTGCTCACTTGCAAATACATGGATATTTTGCCATCCCTGCCTACAATCTCATCCATTGGCGGGTAATATCCAGCCTGTGCCGTTATCACGTATTTAGGTGTCTTTCCGTTGGTGCAATCATCCAGACGGGCATAATAGCGTATGTTAGGGATTATCATAAATCACCCCCTTTCTGCTTGCCTGTTACCACATAAGCAATCGCCGCCTGCTCGGCTTCCTGCTGTGTGGCTACTCGGTTTTGTTTCATCCAGCTTTCAATCTCGGCACGGTCAAAGTATATTATTTTGCCGTTGGGCTTGTAGTAGGGTATCTGGTGGGCACACGTCAAACGGTACAAATATGATTTGCTTAGCCCTGTCAGTAAGGATACATCTTCCAATGTCAGCACGTTCTTTGCCGCCAACAAGGAATACTCTAAAATCTGGTTTAGTATTTTGTGCATTTCCTTTTGATTTTTGGCTTTGGGGCTATGATCACTCGCCCCGCTGCCTTGTTAACATAGTGCAAAATTATAAAAAAGACATAAGAGAACATAACATAGAATAAAAAAAGTGTATATCGCCCCTATTATCACGGGGGATATACCCTTAAACTATTGTAAGAAAGCTATTTACCTCCAAAAACTTTTTCTATAACATCGCCTCCCTTAACCCTCCCTGTTTCCTCTCTTGATTTATAACGTTGCTTTGTTAGCCCGCTATTTAGTTGTTAAATACATCATTTACAAGGTTTACCGCCTCATCTTTTTTCTTATCTACTATCTGTAGGCTCGGCTGTCGGCGCCATGCCACC
>HF989213.1:0-35212 GCA_000431275.1 Prevotella sp. CAG:755
CCCGCCATGCCTTTTGTTCCTCCGCCGGGTGGCTGGCTGCCGCCCGGCGGAACTCCGGGCGCGCCTTCCGTCGGGCGCCGCCCTTTTTGGTGGAAAACGCAGGCCGCCCCTGCATCCGGTGTGTCCGTGCAGGGGCGGCCTGTGTGTATGTGTCGGTGCCTGGGGTCAGGCTTCTTTGACGCGGTTGACGTAGGAGCCGTCGCGGGTGTCGATTTCGATGGTCTCGCCTTCGTTGATGAAGAGGGGCACGCGCACCGTGGCGCCCGTCTCGACGGTGGCGGGCTTGGTGGTGTTGGTGGCGGTGTCGCCTTTGAGGCCCGGCTCGGTGTAGGTGATTTTCAGGCGCGTCTTGACGGGCATTTCGGCGTAGAGGATCGTGTCGGTCGATGCGTCGATGACCACGTCGACGACGTCGCCTTCCTTCATGAAGTCGACTCCGGTGATGAGGTCTTTGGCGATGGTGACGTCGTCCCATGTCTCTTGGTTGAGGAAGTGGTAATCGTTGCCCTCAGCGTAGGAGTATTGGAAGGGGCGGCGCTCGACACGTACGTCTTCGATGGCTTCGCCGATGTTGAATCGTTTTTCGATGACGCGTCCGGTGACGACGTTTTTCAGCTTCGTGCGCATGATGGTGTTTCCCTTTCCGGGTTTCACGTGGAGGAACTCGATGCAGAAGTAGAGCTGGCCGTCCATACGGATGCAGGTGCCGTTCTTGATGTCTTGCGATTTGATCATATCGTTGGTTGTTAAGTTTTGATTGCCTGTTTTGTGGGCCGCCATGCGGCTGCGGCCGCAAAGTTACGAATTTTTCCGGACGGGGCGATGCGTGCGGTCCGGTTTGTGAGTCTGAGGCTGGCTTCCGTGTGGGTGCCGGGGGCTTTTGTGCGGCGCGCAAGTGAAAAGCCGCAGGGCGGCGGCACATGGGTTGTGTCCTTTCCTGCGGCTTTTCCTATGCGTTTCCCCTGCGGTTGGGGCGGGGGGTTACTGCTGGCTTTCGGTCTCGGGGGCCTGGTCGATGAGGTCCATGAACTGGTCGAGCTTCGGCGTGATGATGATTTGCGTGCGGCGGTTGCGCTGGCGGCCGACGGCGGTGTTGTTGTCGGCGATGGGGTTATACTCGCCGCGCCCGGCTGCCGTCAGGCGCTTGGGGTCGACGCCGTAATCGTTCTGCAAGGCCTGGACGACGGACGAGGCGCGCAGCGTCGAGAGGTCCCAGTTGTTGCGGATGTTCTTCTGCGAGATGGGCACGTTGTCGGTGTTGCCTTCGACCAGCACGTCATACTCCTTGTAGTCGGTGATGATTTTGGCAATCTTCGAGAGGGTCTCGCCGGCGCGCTCGCCGATTTCATACGAGCCCGACTTGTAGAGCATGTTGTCGGCCAGCGAGATGTAGACTACGCCCTTGATGACCTGCACGTTGACTTCCTCGCTTTCCTTCGGGGTGAGCGAGCGGGTGAGCTTGTTGGTCAGGGCCATGTTGAGCGAGTCGCTCTTGTCCTTGGCTTCGACGAGCTGCTTGATGAACTTGTTGGAGGCGTTGATTTCGTCGACGAGCTTCGAGATGTTCACGCCGCTCTGGGCGCCCGTGGCGAGGCTCTTGTCCAGCGAGCTTTGCAACTTGGCGTACTGGAGCTTGAGGTCGGCGTTGTTCTGCCGGGCCTCGGCCAGCCGGTCCTCGAGGCTCTTCTGCGTGGCGCGGCCGCTGGCCAGCTGCACCTGTGCTTTCTGGTACTTGCTGCTGAGGTCGGCGTTTTCGCTCTGGAGCTTGCTGTAGTCGGCCTGCAGCCCTTCGAACTGTTTCTTGCTGACGCAGCCGGTCAGCAACAAGCCGCCCGCGATGAGGGCGACGGGAATCAGGGTTCTCTTCATTTTCTTTCTTTCGTTCCGGCCTTCCTTCCTCCTTGGGGGGGCGGGCTTGGCCGTATTTGGGGCGCAAGTTAGGAATTCCCTTCCGGATGGCCAAACACGTAAGGCTTATTTAAGTCTTGCGCGTGCAGAATTAACACTTCCGCCGGGCGATGCCGGGCACAACACACATTAATTATATGTTACTGACTCTTAACGCTTAAAGTTTTTCGATGTTTATGCAGACTTTCCATTCTCCGGCCGCGGCTCCCCGGCCGCGTCCGCATCGCGGCCGCCCCGGCTTGCAGGAGCGTTCGGCCGTGGCCCTGCTGGCGGCGGGAGTCGCACTCTCGGTCGCGGGCTTCCTGGTGCCTCCCGTGGGCGAGATTTCCGACTCCGTCCTCTGGTTCTTTGCCCAATGCCTGCTCTATGCGGGCTCCATTTTCGGCGTGACGGCTTATGTCGACGCGCGCCTCAGCCGCCTCTTGCGCCGCCGCCCGCCGCGGCGCACGGGGGTGGGGGAGTGAGCGGCGGGATTTTCTCACACAGTAAAAATAAGAAAGACAAGATGAAACACTTCACGATTGACGAATTCACGCGCTCGGCGACGGCCCGGGCGCTGCACATCGACAACACGCCGCCCACCCGCGCCCTGGTGGCCTTGGAGCTGCTGGCGGCGCGTGTGCTCGACCCGCTTCGCGAGTGGTGGGGGCGGCCGCTGCGCATCACGTCGGGCTACCGTTCCGAGGCGCTCAACCGCGCCGTCGGCGGTGTCGCGTCGAGCCAGCACCTGCGCGGCGAGGCGGCCGACCTGACGGCGGGCAGCCGGGCGGACAACGCCCGGCTCTTCCGGTACGTGGCCGAGGAGCTGCCCTTCGACCAGCTCATTGCGGAGCAGACCGACGCCTGCGGGCCGGCCTGGCTCCATGTCTCGTACCGCGCAGGGCGCTTGCGGCGGCAGGTGATGGAGCGCTGAGGGCCACCACCGGGGCGTTAAACTTTGCGGGGGCGGCGGCTATCCAAAGGCTATAAACCTGCAAGACAACCGCACTGCGCGATGAAAAACGTATGGCTCACCCTTTGCATGCTCTTGTTCCTGTTGCGGCCGCCGGCGGCTTCGGCGGGCATCGTCGAGGGCGTCGTGCGCGACGGGGCCAGCCGCGCGCCCGTGGCGTGGGCCACGGTGAGCCTGCTCCGTCCCGACAGCTCGTTCGTGGCCGGGCAGGCCACGACGGAGCAGGGGGCCTTCTCGTTCGGGCGCGTGGCGCCGGGGCGCTATGTGGTGCAGGTGAGCTTTGTGGGCTATGCGACGCAGGCGCGGGCTGTCAGCCTTGCGGCCGACACGTCGCGGGTGCGCCTGGCGCCGGTCGACCTTCCGCCCGTGGGGCACGTCCTGGCCGAGGCCCGCGTCGTGGCCCGTCTGCCTGAGGTCGAGGCCGACGGCGACACGCTGGCTTTCAACGCATCGGCCTATCGTGTGCCCGAGGGGTCGGCGCTCGAAGAGCTCATCGGGCGCCTGCCCGGCGTCGAGGTGTCGGACGACGGCACCATCACGGTGGGCGGCAAGCAGATCACCCGGTTCCTAGTCAACGGCAAGGACTTCTTCAAGGGCGACCCCCAGGTGGCCATGAAGAACCTGCCGGCCGACATGGTGCGCAAAGTCAAGACCTACGACAAGCAGAGCGGCTACACCGAGCAGACCGGCATCGACGACGGCGAGGAAGAGACCGTGATGGACGTGCAGCTGAAACGCGAGCTCAACGAGAGCTGGGTGAGCCGCATCAACGCCGGATATGCCACACATGGCCTCTATGAGGGGAGGGCTTTCGTGAACCGCCTGACGGACTATTCGCGCCTGTCGTTCGTGGGCAATGTGCGCAACCCCAACGGCACGGGGCGCAATGAGGATGCGGGTTTCGACTTCAACGTGGCCAACTACAAGGACAGCCGCGAGCGCCGCCGGGCAGGCAGCTATGGGGTCAGCGGCTCGGTGCGCGTGGCGCGCGGCCGCTCGGGCCGCACCACGGGCGGCAACTCCGAGACGTACCTCACCTCGGGCAGCACGGGCGCCTTCTCGAACCGATGGAACCGCAGCCGCAGCCGGGCCGTCGACTGGAATGCCCGCCTGCGCGCCGAGTGGCATCCCGACACGCTGACCTCGCTGTCGGTCGAGCCCTCGTTCAGCCATCGCACGTCGGCCTCGGGCTCGCTGGGCCGTTCGGCGCAGTTCAATGCCGACCCTTATGCCCTCTCCGGCGCGGGCAACCCGTTGGACGCCGCCTTTGCCGACCCGCCCGGGGATGGGCTCGCGGCCATCCTGGTCAACCGTCAGCTGCGCCAACGCAGCGGCGAGGGGCGCACCGTCTCGGGCGGGCTGGACCTCGTGGCCTCGCGGCGCCTCAGCCGCTGGGGGCGCAGCCTCGAAGTGAGCGCCTCGGCCAGCCTGAACCGGACGGCGGGGCGCGCCTTCAACCGTTCGGACATCCGCTATTTCCAGCCCGGCGCCGCCGTGCCCTTGCGGCTCACCGACCAGTTTGCCGACACCCCCTCGGAGCGTTGGGCCTACCGCGTGCAGGCCGGATGGAACGAGCCGCTCTTCGAGGGCGCTTCGTTGCAGCTGCGTTACAGCTACGCGCGCGGCCATAACCGGAACGACCGGAGCATCTACCGCCTCGACTCGCTCGACGGATGGAGCGTCGCCCACACGCTCGGCGAGCTGCCCGACGGCGAAGTGCTCCAAAGCCTGCTCGATGCGCGCAACAGCCGCTACACCACAACCGTCGACGCCACGCACACCGCCAGCTTCGGCTTCCGCTGGGTCAGCCGGACGGTGCGCATCAACGTCGGCGTGGATGTCCGCTCGCGCACGTCGGACATGGACTACCGCCGCGGCCTGCTCGACACCGTCGTCGCCCGCCGCTGGACCCACGCCTTGCCGTCGGCCCGCTTCCGCTACCGCTTCTCGCGCCACGAACAGCTCGAACTGCGCTACCGCACCTCGGTCGCGGCGCCCGGCATGACGAGCCTGCTCGGCGTGACCGACGATTCGGACCCGCAGCACATCTCGACGGGCAACCCCGCGCTGAGGCCGTCGTGGACACACCGGCTGACGGCCACGTACAACCGGTATGACGCCGGGCGCCAGCGCGGATGGAACGCCAACCTGCGATACGAACGGACCGCCCGCAGCATCAGCACGGCCGTCACCTATGACGAGGCCACGGGCGTGCGCACCACCCGCCCGGAAAACATCGACGGCAACTGGGATGCCGGCGCGGGCCTCACCTTCCACAGCGCGTTCGGGCGCGAGCGCCGCTTCCGCCTGCAAAGCGAGAGCAACGCCGACTGCCGCAACTCGGCCGGGTTCATCCGCACCCAGGGGCAACAGGCCAGCCAGAAGAACACCAACCGCACGCTCGGCCTGCGCCAGCGCCTGAAATGCACCTACCGCAACGACTGGCTCGAGGTGGAGCTCAATGCGCGACTGAACTACCGCCACTCGCGCAACGAGTTGAACCCTGCCACGGGCTACGACACCTATCATTACGACTTCGGCACACGCATACAGGTCCGCCTGCCCTGGCGCATGACGGTCGAGACCGACGCCTCGCTGCAAAGCCGGCGGGGATATGACGACCGGACGATGAACACCGACGAGCTCGTCTGGAACGCCCGCATCGCGCAGGACTTCCTGCCGAAAAACGCCGCCACGCTGAGCCTGCGCCTGCATGACATACTCGGCCAGCGCACCGGGGTCAGCCAGCGCGTCAGCGCCTCAGGGCGCAGCGACTCGTGGCGTGAGCAGGTGTGTACAGTTATGTCATGTTGCAGTTCACCTATCGTCTCAATGTGTTCAAGGGAGGACAGCGCCGGCCGTGAGCGGGCAGCCGCCCCGGCACAGGCCGCCCCGGTTCCGGCGGAGGCTGGAACCGGGGCAGGCGCGTCCCTTGGAGGTCGGAAGAAAAGGAGCCGAAGTTTCCGGCAGTGTGGGCTCCTTGCGTGAGAATGATGGAAAAACGTCCCCGCTCCGCACTGGCAGACAGGACCCGCACCGCAGCGCGGACGGGCCTCATCGGTCTCTCCCGAAGAGAGAAACGAGGGCCGCTGCGAGATATCGTATCACGGACAAGTCGGAACGATTGCCGGTATGGTGTCAAAACGGAAGGTAAACGCAAGGAAAAGACAGCGGTTCTCGCAAGGAAAAGAGAGAAGTAACATGTCATACCATAGGTAAGGGAGTCGATGCCACTGTATAGTTCAGACACCTTGTCTAACGCCGTTGGAGGCAGAGCGGGTAGCGGATTGGACGCAAGTCCAATGCCGGAAGAGACGCTTAACCCGAAAGCCGGAGCGGCAGGCGCATGGTGCTACCTCTTTGTCCATTACACAAAAGTAGAGTTAATCCGTTCAAAACTAAACCAGAAATTCAACACCTTTGTCCATAGGAGCGTGACGTTCAAGCGGGTGAAAGGCCGCGTCAAGAAAGAAGTGCGCCCCACAATCTCAGGTCTTATTTTCGTCCAAGGCGAAGTGCGCGAGGTGGAAGCCCTGCTGCATGGTCTCAGTCCGGCCTTCCATTTGGCCACCGACTGTACGACAGGCGCCGTGGCCTTGATTGCCGACAGCGTGATGCGGGCTTTCATCCAGCTCTCGCAGTTCGAGCCGGCGCGCATCCGCTTCATGTCCCACGCCCTCGGCTACTACGCCACGGGCCATCCCTTGGTGCGCGTCACCTCGGGGCTGCTCGCCGGTTTCGAGGGCTACCAGGTGCGTATCTCGCGCGACAAGTGCCTCGTCACCTCCGTCGGCGGCATGACGGTGGCCATCGGCGGCGTCTGCAAGGAGACGTTCGAAAACGTCGAAGCCTACGTCAACCTCCGCCGCTCGCAACAGGAGGGCACGGCCGGAACCGCCGGGCTGACGCCCACGCAGGAAGCCGTCGGCCGCTGCTTCTTCCGTCCGCAAAGCCAGCTGGACCTGCTGGCCCTGGCCAGCTCGCTGACCCCGTGGGTGGAACAGGCCGAACACCACGCCCGCGAAGGCCGCATCGCCGAGGCCGCCAAAGTGGCCCTCACCTTCCTCGACGAAGCGGGGCGGCACCTCCGCCCGTGCTGGCACGACCCCCGTGTGGGTTCCTTCAAGGACCTCGACGCCCTCTGCCGCCGCGCCGCAAGCGTGCTCGCCGCCCTTGCCGCCAGCGGACGCCTCACCCCCGAGCAGCACGAACGCCTCGCCCGCGAATGCCGGGCCCTCATCCAGCGCCACCCGTTCATGGCCGCTTTTGTCACCTTGGGCGAGGAAAACACGGCCCGGGGCGGACAAATGGACAAAAATTGCTAACTTTGCGGCCTACCTATCAGACCAAAACCGACAAGCATGACCATCGCCGTAGACTTCGACGGAACCATCGTCGAGCACGAATACCCCTATATAGGCAAGGAAATCCCCTTCGCCATCGCAGCGCTGAAAAAACTGCAAGCCGAACGCCACCTGCTCATCCTCTGGAGCGTGCGCGAAGGTGAACTCCTCGACGAAGCCGTCGAGTACTGCCGCAAGCGCGGCCTCGAATTCTATGCCGTCAACAGCAACCACCCCGGCGAGGCCTCGGGCGACCCGACGCCCTACTGCCGCAAAGTCAATGCAGACCTCTTTATCGACGACCGCAATGCCGGCGGCCTGCCCGACTGGGGCGCCATCTACGAGATGGTGCACAACGGATGGACCTACGAACAGTATCTCGAACAGGTGCGCGACGGCTCGCACCGCCCCCAGAAGCCCTCGTTCTGGCAGCGCCTGGCCGGCCGGCGATGAAGGGCGGCGAGACATCCCCTCCCGGTTGCACGGTAATCAGACACGGAAAACCTTAAAAAAACTCCATCATCCGCCCCAGGCCCACGCACGCGCCTGTCCTTAACCCATGTCAATGCTGCTGTCTCCGTCCATGTCCATGGCGTGGTTCGTCCTCCTGCTCCTTGCGCTTTATGTGGCGTCGCTGTTCGGGAAAGGGCGTTTCGCCGCGTTCACACCGGACAAGACACAGCCCCTCAGAGGCATCCTTGCCGTGCTGATCGTGGCGCACCATCTGAGCCACATCGCACCGGCCGACGCCGTGCTGACACCCGTTTACAGTTGGAGCGCATCGCTCGTCTCCTTGTTCTTCTTCATTTCGGGATTCGGGCTGACGCGTCAGCTGGCGTCGCGGGGGCAAAGCTACCTGTCCGGCTTCTTCGCCCGCCGTATCGTGCGGGGCATCCTTGTGTCATGGCTGCTGGCCTACGTGCTGTTCCTCCTGTTAGGTGGAAACCAGGCATGGAACCCAGCCGACGCCGTCTTGGGGCTCTTGGCCACGGGAAACACCACCTTGCCTTACTCATGGTACGTGCTCTGCATCCTCTATCTGTACGTAGGCTTTTACCTGTGCGCCCGCTTCGTGTCCGGACGGTGGATGGCGCCGGCGCTGGCCGTGTGGACCCTGGCCGGGATGACAGCTGTAGGGCTGGCCGGTTGGGAGCGGTGCTGGTATTTGTCCGCTTTGGCTTTCCCCGCCGGAGCTTTTTACGCCCGTCACGAGGCGTCGCTTTTGGCTTTCTTCCGGCGCCGTCCATGGTCCTACCGTCTGGCCGTGCCCGTATTGCTCCTCGTGGCCGGAGCATTCTTCCTGTTGAAGAAGGAGTGGGCCAATGCAGCCTTTTTCGCTCTCCTGCCGCTCATGGTGGCGGTGCCCCTCATGCGGGTGGGCACTGAGCGGTTGTCTGCGTGGCGCCCTCTGGCGTGGCTCAGCCGCCAGTCTTACGAGATATACCTCTGTCAGGGCATTGCCTTCATGCTGACACACCGCTTCTTGCCGTCCGGCGTGGGCGCGTGGCCCTACCTCCTCACGGCCTTTGCCCTCACGTTCCTCCTGGCGGGAGCGGTCCATTGGGCGTCGCACCGCCTCTCGTCTGCCTTGTTGAAGAAATAAACGGTCCCCTCCGCCCGGCGTCGTGCGCATGGACCTGTTTACCGTTCCCTCCACTTTTTTTATTTTATTCCTCATTTTCGTCATGCCCTCGCACAGCGAAAACACCCGCCGCATCGCCAAGAACACGCTGATGCTCTACGCCCGCATGCTTTTCGGGATGTTGGTACTGGTAAGTGTGTCCATGGCAGCAAGTCAACGTAGGGTAAGTGTCGGTGAATAGTGGAGTTTACCGTCCGTGTGTGATTAGTCAGCCTATCCAATGTCTTCCTTGAAGCAAAAGACGGTCAACGGCGTCATGTGGAGCAGCATTGACCGCTTCACGACGCAGGGCATACAGTTTGTGTTCAGCATCCTGATTGCCCGCTTGCTGCTGCCCTCCGACTACGGCGTGGTGGCGATGCTTAACATTTTCATGTCGATTTCAGTCACGTTTATCGACAGCGGTTTTGGCACGGCATTAGTCCGTAAATTGGACAGGACAGATACTGATTTTTCGACCGTGTTCTATTTCAACATTGTCGTCGCCCTGTTTTTCTATCTTGTGTTATGGTTGGTCTCTCCCTATATCGCCGCGTTTTATCACACACCTCTGCTCGAGGACGTCACGAAGGTTGTGGCTTTAAACCTTGTATTATCTTCATTTTCGGGAATACAGAGAGCAAAACTGTCGATTGCAATCAATTTCAAGACAAAAGCAAAGATTTCGGTTATCTCTACCCTATTTACCGGATGTGTGGGACTAGTGATGGCCTACAAGGGCTATGGCGTTTGGGCGCTGGTGGTGCAATCCGTCAGCGGATCGTTGCTGGGGACGGTCCTGCTTTGGTTTTATGTCCGGTGGAAACCCCGGTGGACGTTCTCGTGGCGTTCGTTTCGCGAGATGTTTTCATTTGGTTCCAAGATACTCGCTTCTGGATTACTTGATACTACGTACAACAACTTGTACACGCTGGTCATCGGACGGTGCTTTTCGTCGGCGACATTGGGCGTGTATTCCCGCGCCGACGGTTTGGCACAATATCCGTCTTCAAACATAACGAGCGTGTTGCAGGGGGTGACGTTCCCCGTCTTGTGCTCCATCCAGAACGAACCCGAGCGACTGGCGGACATCTACAAGCGCTTCCTGCGCTTGTCGGCTTTCGTCGTTTTCCCGTTGATGGTGGGGCTTGCGGCAGTGGCCGACCCGCTGATCCGCCTTCTGCTGACCGACAGATGGGAGGGCGCTATCTACCTCTTGCAGATCGTCTGCTTCGCCATGATGTGGTATCCCATCCACGCCATCAATCTCAACCTGTTGCAGGTGAAAGGCCGCTCTGACTTTTTCCTGAAATTGGAGGTGATCAAGAAGATACAAGGTGTCATTGTCCTTTGTGCCACCATCCCGTTGGGCATCGTGGCCATGTGCTACGGCCGGATATTCGGTTCGCTCCTGTCGCTGGTTTGGAACACCTACTATACGCGCAAGCTTATCGGCTACGGCTATTGGGCGCAGATGCGCGACCTGCTCCACATCTTAGTGCACGCGCTGGTGATGGGCGTCATCGTGTGGGGCGTCGTGCAGTGGACAGGCCCGCTGTGGTTGCAATTGGTGGCCGGCATCGTGGCCGGTGCCATCTATTATACAGTCGGGGCCTATTTGCTCCGTTTTGACGAACTGCGCGAACTCGTGGCACTCGTGCGGAAGAAAGGAAATAATTGACAGATATGGAAGAGAAACAGATTACGGTGACTTCACCCCTGCTGCCGTCGCTGGACGAGTTGAACGTCTATTTGCGAGACATTTGGCAGCGCAAGTGGATCACCAACAACGGGCACTACCACAAGGAATTGGAACGCGCCCTGTGCGAGTACCTCGGCGTGCCGTTTGTCAGCCTGTTCACAAATGGCACCTTGCCGCTCATCACGGCCTTGCAGGCCCTGCGCATCACGGGCGAGGTGATCACCACGCCGTTCAGCTTCGTGGCCACGACACACGCCCTGTGGTGGAACGGCATAAAGCCGGTGTTCGTGGACATCGACCCCGTGACCTGCAACCTCGACCCTGAAAAGATTGAATCCGCCATCACGCCCCGCACGACAGCAATCATGCCGGTGCATGTGTACGGACGCCCCTGCGACACGATACGGATAAAGGAAATTGCCGACACCTACGGGCTGAAAGTCATCTACGACGCCGCCCATGCTTTTGGCGTACAGGTAAACGGCGAGAGCATATTGAAGGCCGGCGACCTGTCGACGCTCAGCTTCCACGCGACCAAGGTCTACAACACCATCGAGGGTGGTGCGCTCGTGATGCACGACGAACAGACGAAGCGCCGCATCGACTATTTGAAGAACTTCGGTTTCGCGGGCGAGACTACGGTCGTCGCCCCAGGCATTAACAGCAAGATGGACGAGGTGCGCGCCGCCTACGGGCTGGTGAACCTCCGCCAGGTGGACCGGGCCATCGAGGGCCGGCGCCACGTGGCCGAGGCCTATCGCGAGGGGCTGCGCGGCGTGAGGGGCATCCGCTTCATGGACGACCTCCCCAACGTGCGCCACAACTACGCCTACTTCCCCATCTTCGTGGATGAAAAGGAATATGGCATGAGCCGCGACGAACTCTATTTCAAGATGAAAGAGCACAACGTGCTCGGCCGCCGCTACTTCTACCCGCTGATCAGCACGTTCAGCACCTATCGCGGCCTCGAATCGGCCCATCCCGACAACCTGCCCGTGGCCACCCGCATGGCCGAACAGGTCATCTGCCTGCCGATGTACTACGGCCTGACGGATGAGGAGGTGGAAAGAATTCTAAACTTGATTGTGTGATATGAGGAACTCCATAGGGAAACTTATTTACCATTGGTTTGTGTGCAGGTGGTATGGCATGAATACTTTCCGTGGCGGATGGGCGCTTGCCCATTTTTATTGGGAAGATTACAAGCACAGAAAAGCGTCCCTGTTCAAGATCGCATCCGTGCATCTGCGGGGGTGGAGTTACAGCGACTGGTCGGTCCTGGGCATCACGGACGCCAACCGGAAGCAGTACCTGTCCACGCGTGATTATTGCTCCCTGCACCCCTTCAACGGGAAATACAGCTTCTGGATCGACGACAAGTTGACGCTGAAATACGTGCTCAACGGAACAAAGGCCGGGCGTTACATGCCGGATTATTACTTCATGCTCGAAGGGCGTGGCATGGTGCTCCCCCTGATGGACGTGGACGGCACGTTCAGGAACAAGGGCGTGGAGGGCGTCGTGGCCTTGCTGCAAGAGAAAAAGCGGCTGGCTCTCAAATTGGTGAAAGGAAGTCTGGGTATAGGTTTCTACAAGGCCGAGTATGACGGGCAAGCCTATTACCTGAACGGCGAGAAGCTGGACCGTGCGGCGTTCACGGCCCGCGTCAGCGCCATGGAGGGATACTTGGTGACCGAATACCTGTTGCCGCACGCCGAGTTCGCGAAGTTTTGCGACAAGTCGGTCGGCTGCCTGCGATACGTCATCGGGCGCAAGAAAAACAATGAACTGACTGAGATTTCCTCCTACATGAGGTTTGGCACCAAGAGGTCTAAGTTCGTGGAGAATTATGACCAAGGAGGAGTGTTGGCCATAGTGAAGAACGGCGCATACGAAAGTGGAAACATACTGGATAAGAATACAGATACGAATCAAGTAATACGGACGCATCCGGACAACGGATTGGAAATTGAGGGCCGGATACCGCATTGGGACGAGGTGGTCGAAGCCGCGCGGATCGTGGCCGACACCCTGCCCCAGTTGTCTTATTTAGGCATTGATTTCTGCATCACGAACGACGACCGCGTCAAAATCATAGAGATCAACTCGCTTTCTTCACTGGTGGGCATAGAGGCTGATGGCCCGATATTCGACAAACCAGGTGGGGCGTTTTTCAAAGAACGGTTAAACCGATGACGGGGCAAAAGAAATTGTTGTTGTTGGGCGGTTCCGCCCAACAGGTCGTGGCGATCAGGAAGGCGAAGGAGATGGGGTATTACACCGTGCTTTGCGACTACCTTCCGGACAATCCCGGGCAATATGTGGCGGACAAGTATTACAATGCGAGCACGACCGACGTGGAGGCCGTCTACGAAATCGCGAAAGCCGAACAGGTCGACGGTATTTTGGCTTATGCCTCCGACCCGGCAGCATTGCCCGCCGCTCTCGTGGCCGACCGTTTGGGACTTCCCACGAACCCGCCGGAAGCAGTCAGGATTTTGGGCGTAAAACATGAATTCCGACGTTTTTTGCAGGAACAAGGCTTCGCGTGCCCGCGTTTCCACACGTTCAGCCCGTCCGACGAGATCCGTGGAGTTGAAGATGCTGTCAAGGGGGTCAGATTCCCCATCGTGGTCAAGCCTACCGATTCGTCCGGTTCGAAAGGCGTCACGAAGCTCGAAAGCACGTTCGGCCTTGAAGAGGCGATAAAAGCAGCGGAACGCTATTCCCACAACAAAGTGCTGATTGCCGAAGAGTTTATCCACCGCGGTTTTCCCGACGTGGTGGGTGGCGACATCTTTGTTCTCGACGGGAAAATCGTGTTGTTCGGCGAAATGACCTGTCTGAGGGGAGAACGCGGGAAAGGACTTGTGCCGATAGGCGAAAGATATCCCGGAGGCCTGAGCAAGGTCGCCACAGACCGTATCCATGAAGCTTTGCAGCGCCTTGTCACCCGTCTCGGCATCCGTTTCGGCGAACTGAACATCGAAATACTCCTTGACGAGGAAGAGAAAGTGCATTTCCTTGAAGTCGGTCCCCGTGCCGGAGGGAACATGATCCCCATTCAGCTTTCGGACGTGTTCGGCGTAGATTTGGTCAAAGCCAACATCGCCGTGGCCATGGGGGATGCCCCACACTTCCACATAGAGCGGAGGGTTGGCTGTTTCGTCACATACGTCTTGCACAGTTATGCGGAAGGGACATTCCAAGGAATAGAGCTCTCCGATGAGCTTGTCCCGCACGTCTATCGTCAAGTGCTTTATAAGAAACCCGGCGACCGGGTTGAAGTGTTTGACGGGGCGGGCAAGGCGCTCGGCATCCTGTTCCTCCATTTTGACGATATAGAGCAGATGACTCGTTATTGTGATAGAATGGAAGAAGTGGTGGGGGTAATTTTGGATTAGTATAAGAAATCGGATGTTTAAGATATCAAGAACGCGTTTGTCGCGAGACGAAGTTCGTACTTTATTGTTCTCATTGGATGCCGCGTTTGTTGAGCGTTTGGCAAAAACGGTAGACGTTGAAGATTACTGCCGTAAATTATCAGACAATGCCCATTTTGAAATTGCAGAAAACGATGAAGACATTGTCGGTGTCGTAGCTTTTTACGAAAATCCATTGGCTATATATATCACGTATGTATGTGTCAGTGCGGCGCAAAGGCAAAAAGGAATAGCTTGCCAGTTGATGGATAGCGTTTGCCGTTACGCGGATGGTCAGCAGAAACCTGTTTCGTTAGAAGTACGCGTCTCTAACGAACGCGCAATGAAGATCTACGAGAAAGCCGGTTTTGCGGTAAAGAGTACGAATGGAGAGAAATTCTTCATGACAAGACAATAACAGAACAATGGATAAGATACAAGTTTCAATACGTTGTTTTGCATATAATCACGAGCGGTTTATCCGCCAATGCTTGGATGGATTCGTGATGCAAAAAACGGATTTTCGCTTTGAAGCCATAGTGCATGATGATGCTTCGACAGATAATACGGCAGCCATTATTCGTGAGTATGCAGAGAAATATCCGGATATAATAAAGCCAATCTATGAGACGGAAAACCAGTACTCCAAACATGACGGAAGTTTAACGCGGATAATGAATGCACATACTCGCGGCAAATACATTGCCATCTGCGAAGGCGACGACTATTGGACAGATCCGTATAAGCTCCAGAAACAAGTGGACTTCTTGGAAAGCCATCCGGATTACGTGATGTGTTCAAGCCGTTTTGACGAGTATTGGCAGGAGAGTGGCGTGTTGGAAGAAGACCCGGACAAGGATTTCGAAGGAGCGGACTATGATTTGCAGAACTTGATAGGCGGTAAGTGGCTCACCCAGACGCTGACGGTGATGTACCGGCGCAGTGCGCTTGACTTGAAACATTATGCGCGCTACGGAATGTCACTTGACATGATTCTGTTCTATGAACTCCTGAAACACGGCAAAGGCTATTGCTTCCCGGAAGTGATGGGCGTTTACCGTTATCATGAGGGTGGGGTTTGGTCCGAGGTATCACAAAACCACCGCCGGCTGACTGAATTTAAAGCCCGATTGGCCATATACAGGGTGGAACAGAATGAAATGGCGGCCAGATTCATTCTTTATCAATTTGCCAAGGCTATGAGCCGCATGTGGATGTTGCAGCAGTGGCGATTGATGATGAATGTTTGGGGGATACTGAAAAAGCATTATGGCCGTGGATTCGTTGCCAAGTTAATGTTCGATAAACTTGTATTGAACAAGAATGTGGAATGGAAGAAAATATCGGGAATTAAAATGGTTTCATAATGTATGAGAAAATGCTTCAGAAGTTTGTCTTGGAATCAAGATATACGGGAATTTGGAACAATTGTTTCTTACATACAGTTTTAGGTCACCCGGTATGGGTGAAGTTAGGTGGGGTTACCTATGAAATGTATTTGCTTCACGCCATGACCGGTTCTTTGGCTTATAGGATTGCGGGGCCGGGAATCGACGGCATATATATGTTCATAGTTTATGTAATTGTCGTTACGTTGCTCTCATCTATATTCAAGTCCTGCTGTCAAAAGTTGCAAAATATAATAGTAAGTAAAAGTACATCAAGCCTATAATGCATGATGAAAAATAAAAGAGGGATGGATATAATTCTTGAAAAAATAACTGGTAAAATTCTTCATATAATAGGCTCATTATTTAATACGATAGTTTTCTTATTCACAAATAAGAAAAGAGTGTTGGTGGTAAATGGTTGGATGGAATTATATGGGGGAAAACCTTTACATCAAAATTTGGGAGATGAACTAAATTATTATTTGTTAAAGGAACTATCAAATCAGAAGATAGTGAATTATAAGAACTTATATATCAAGTGTGTCAATTATTGTTGTATAGGCTCGATTATAGATACGTTAGCAGAAAACAATACGATTATATGGGGAGCAGGTCTTATTACAGATAAAGACACATTGAATAATGTTCCATTAAAAATCTGTGCTGTTCGTGGGGCTCTAACAAGAAATAAATTATTGGAAGAAGGTGTTCAATGCCCGGAAGTATATGGAGATCCGGCACTTTTGCTTCCATTAATATATGATGGTCATAGTGTGAGTAAAAATAAGAGAGTAAAAAAAATAGTAGGACTAATTCCCCATATTGTAGATTTGAATAATGTAAATGTCCGGAGGTTTATAAATAATGAAGGGGTTAAAATAATACGGTTGTGTGGATATAAACATTGGCATGATATAATCGACGAGATAAATCAATGCGACTTTATTATATCAAGTTCCCTGCATGGTGTGATCATATCGGATGCATATAATATACCGAATGTGTGGGTGGAATTTTCAAATAATGTGGTTGGTAATGGCTTTAAATTCCGTGATTATTATTCGTCTGTAAGAAAGAATATACCCGAACCTGTAAAAATTTTAAATTCTACCAGCCTTGAGGAGCTATTAGAGTATGAGAAATGTTGGGAACCGATAAATATTGATTTAAATAAATTACTTCAAGCATGTCCGTTTGAAATAAAGGAAAAATTTATAAATAAAGGGGATGGAATTAAATAAAAAAAATGGTCTGTCTGGTCTTATACGTACACGCAATGAGGCCTCGCTCCTTGGTCCATGCATAGATTCATGCATTGATGCTTTGGATGAGTTGATAGTTATTTGTTTTGATTGTACGGACAATACATTGGAGGTGTTGGAGGAGAAAAGGCGTCAATATCCGGATAAATTGAGAGTCTTTGAGTACAATCATAAGGTATTAGCGTTTGATCTGACCCAAGAAGAGTTTGAACTTGCCAAGGCTTTGCCAGATGATTCCCCACGCCTTTATGGCAATTTATGCAATTGGGGAAAGTCGAAAGCCAGATATAAGTACCTGACTAAGATAGATGCCGACCAATTGTATTTTGCGGATGAATTGAAAAAATGGAGAGACGTTTGTAGCGGAGCTGTCCAATTGAAGTGGCGCATCAGCTTTATTTGGGGATGGCTGTTTATGATGTACTTTTCATTGTATCGCAGAGTGTCTCTTCGGTCTGGAAAACCCTGTTTGTGGATGATTCCGGATTGGCTGGTGAGAATTCTTTTTAAGCCATATTCGGATTATTCAAAATGGATGTTGCAACGTGGAAAGGTTCTTATTGCTCTATCGGGCGTGAATGTGTTTAAGGATGACCGGTGGTATGTGACATTTGATGGGGTGAACATTCATCCTCCTTATAATGGCGAAGGAGATACCGTGATATTCAAAATCTCGGATCATACATATTGGGGTAAGTATTATAGGGAAGATCGAAAACCTTATTCTGTGACAGAAGTATTGGTAGATACATTAAACAGAAAGCTTATGTTCAGTTATCCAGTATGGTTTCATGTTCATGCCAATCGAAAATACTGCTGCGATAAGGTGAAGAAGATGAAAGATGAACATCCTGAATGTTTCGTTCCGATAGAGGATTTCCCGAACATGACTTACCGGCAGGTGCTTGACAAAATGGATAAAAAAGCGCATACTTTGTTTCAGATGACGTTATTTGCCCTGATACATAAGATAGGACAGGATGTGCTTAGAAAGCATATAGAAGTGCTAATTTCATAAAAATAATTATGCGACAATACGATTTTCTGATAGTCGGTGCAGGGCTATATGGTGCAACGTTCGCTTATTTGGCTCACAAGCAGGGCAAGAAGTGTCTTGTGATAGACAAAAGATCTCACCTTGGAGGTAACGTATATTGTGAGAATGTAGAAGGGATAAATGTACATAAATACGGCGCACATATTTTCCATACATCTAATAAGAAGGTTTGGCAATTTGTCAACTCCATCGTTGAGTTCAACCGTTACACCAATTGCCCAGTAGCCAATTATCAAGGAAAGTTGTACAACCTGCCGTTCAATATGAACACGTTTTACCAAATGTGGGGCGTGAGGACGCCAGAGGAGGCAAAACGGAAAATTGAGGCAGAAAAGTTGAAGGTAAAGGCAGAACTTAGCGGACGTGAGCCGCGTAACTTGGAAGAACAGGCTTTGCTGTTGGTAGGACGCGACATCTACGAGAGGTTGATTAAGGATTACACTGAAAAACAATGGGGGCGGAAATGCACTGAGCTTCCTGCGTTCATTATCAAACGACTGCCTGTTCGCCTGGTCTTCGACAACAATTATTTCAACGACAAATATCAAGGTATTCCCATTGGAGGTTACAACCGCTTGATTGACGGTTTGTTGGGTGGCGTTGAAACGAAAACGGGCGTGGATTTCTTCGAAAATCGTGCTTATTGGGAGGGGGGGGCCGACAAGGTCGTTTTCACAGGGAAAATAGACGAATACTTTGGCTACTGCTACGGCAAGCTGGAATACCGCACCGTGCGCTTTGAAGAGGAGCGTATGGATACGCCCAACTATCAAGGCAACGCGGTGGTGAACTATACCGATCGTGACGTACCCTACACGCGGGTTATCGAGCACAAGCATTTTGAGATGTTCGGACAGGAGGTTTACGATTGCCTGCATACCGTGATCAGCCGTGAGTATTCTACGGAATGGAAAGACGGCATGGAGCCTTATTATCCCGTAAACGACGAGAAGAATAATCGACTCTATGTCCGATATAAAGAATTGGCGGAACAAGAACCAAACGTAATCTTCGGAGGGCGGTTGGCGGAATACAAGTATTATGACATGGCTCCGGTGATGGAAGCCGCATTCAGGCAATTCGCAAAAGAAGAACAACAATGAGTTCTCCGACAATATCAGTAATTGTTCCCGTGTATAACGTGGCGGCGCTGCTGCCCCGTTGCATAGACAGTCTTTTGGCTCAGAACTTCGCAGACTATGAAGTGCTGCTTGTTGACGATGGAAGTACCGATGGCAGCGAAGCTATTGTGACAGCTATGGATCGAAAGATGCTCGTGTAAGGGTGATACACAAACCCAATGAGGGCGTGTCTAACACACGTAACAGAGGAATAGACGAAGCACGAGGGGAGTGGTTAACGTTTGTCGATTCCGACGATTATGTGACAGACCGCTATCTTTCAGATTTGTATGCGTGTGTCGGTCCTGGAATTGAGTTAGTGATTCATTCCTTAAAGCATATACGCGAAAGTGGTGAATTGCTTTATGATTATAATTTGCCAAAGGGCGAAAAAATATATGCTACAAGCAATTTTGCTCTGATGGCGAAAGAGCAATATGTGGCGCAACGTGGTTATACGTTCTGCAAATTGTTTAGGAAACAATTAATTGACACTTTTTCAATTCGATTCGCCTCTAATGTCAAGTTTAGTGAAGATTGGGTATTCTTGTTCAGTTACTTGAATGCAATGAACGGAAAGGTGTGTTGCTCTCCTGCATCCAACTATTTTTATGTAGACCGAGAGGGCTCTTTGTCACATGCCGAGCATGATTTTTCCTATAACTATGTGACGTTTGGCATCATTAAGGACCTGTCATTGGAATTCTGTTCGAAATATAAAGCTGACATCGTAGACCTGGGACCCACTTATCTGATGCACAAGGCTATGACACTCGTCGTTTCAAAAGTACAGTTACGTAGCATAAAGACGGAAGATTGGGATTTTTTCAATCGCTATTACCGCGCCACGTCAATGAAGGCGAAGTGCGACAAGTGGATGGTTCGTCATTTTCATTCCAATTTGTCTGTACTGTTTGCGTATTTTTATCTTGCCCGCAAATTCCGAAAGATGCTCGAACGGTATAATTTGTGGTCGATTGTCAATACGTTAAGGAAATAATATAAGACACAGTTATGTATAATGATTATCGTGTGGTGGTCAATACGGCTGCCGGACGTCGCCGTTACATGCAATACCTTATTCCCTATGTGGTGTCGTCAGGTATTGTGGATCGGTATGACATTTGGGTAAACACACATAACGGGGCGGACATAGAGTTTTTCGAGCAGGTGGCCGCCCAATTCCCCGTGGTGAATTTGGTTTGGCAGCCTGACGGCGTGGTGAACGGCAACGCGAGCATTAACGCCTTTTATAAGGACTGCGTGGAGTCGGACACTATCTATTTCAAGCTTGATGACGACATTATATGGATGGAGCCGGGTTTAATAGAAAAGATGGTGAAATTCCGCCTCGACAATCCACATTATTTCTTGGTGACTCCGTTGGTGATTAACAATGCCCTTTCGACCTATATGCTTGAGATGGATGGGAAAATCAAGTTGGATGCTTACTATAATTCAAGTGCCTCGCATCCTTTCTTGTGGCGCAGCGGCATTTTTGCGCGAGAGTTGCACGAGTGGTTTTTAGACAAGTACCTTAAAACAGGGAAATGGGACACACTGCACGTAGGGCGCAAAGAGATGGGCATGACCCGTTTTTCCATTAATGCCGTACTGTGGTTCGGCGACGAGATGCGTAAGTTCGGCGGTGTTGTTCCCGGCGATGACGAGGAGTTCCTCTCGTGCATATATCCAACACGAAGAGGAGTATCAAATGCTTGGAACGGCGATGCAATAGTGGCTCATTTTGCTTTTTTTACACAGCGTGAACAGTTGGATAAGGCCCAGATCTTGGAAAAATATGGCGAAGTGTGCCGTAGTCAGGCGATGACAGACAGTAGGTTTGCTGAGAGTTTCAGTGAAGTCGGCCGCATTTTAGATGCGGTGAATACCCACGGACCTGAACTGATGCAGCGCGAGTCTCCCTATCGCAGTGTAGCCAATCCGAAAACATTACGCAGCAAAGTGAAAAAGTTGCTCCCGTCGTGGGTGTTGGATTTTAAGTCGGTGCTGAATGGCAAGAAAGAGCAACAGCGCGGTGGTTTCATTATAGAGTAAGGCATAAAGGATTTTTTGAAGGATGGAAAAGGTTCTGACTATTGTCATTCCTGCCTACAATATGGAAAAGTTCTTGCCCTATTGCTTGGACTCGTTGCTGATAGGACAGGGGTTGGAAGATGTGGAAGTGCTTGTGGTGAATGACGGCAGCGTTGATCGTACTTCCGCCATAGCCCACGAGTATGAAGAACGCTTTCCCGAAGTTTTTCGTGTAATAGACAAGGAAAACGGAAACTATGGCTCGTGTGTCAATTGTGGGTTGAAGGAAGCCACGGGGAAGTACATCAAGATTCTGGATGCCGACGACAGCTTTGATACGGACAATTTCGGAGCGTTTATTTCATTCTTGGCCGGAGCGGATGCTGATTTGGTCGTCTCGGATTTTGATATAGTCGACGAGAATCGTGCACTCCGAAAGTCTGTCCGTTATGCCTTACCGACGGGAACACGCGACATGGAAGAAATGTGTGCTATCTCCGCTTTTATGGAGATGCAGATGCATGGGGTGACTTATCGCCGTGACATGCTCCGTAAAATTGGCTATGTACAGACTGAGGGGATTTCATATACCGACCACGAATGGATTTCCACGCCCATGATGGCTGTTCGGACGGTTTCTTATTTTGACAAGCCGGTGTATCGTTACTTGGTGGGGCGCGAGGGACAGACGATGGACCCCGCAGTGAAAGCCCGACGGGTGACGCACATCGCCCGGTGCGCCCTGTTCATGTGCCGCGAATATGAAAGGTTGAAAAACCGCATCACCGCCCCCCTGCGTCCTTACCTTTACGGCAAGATGCTTTATATGATAAAGGAGGTGTACGTGTTCTGCTTCCTGCATTACTCGCCGCAGAGCAGAGCGTTCCTGCTCCGGTTTGATGACGATTTGAAAAAGACAAGTTGCGAAATGTACCAGCAGGCAGCTGGGGGTAGTGGAGATGCCCACAACTATATCTACCTCTGGCGCAGACATCCCGGTGTGAACGCGACGGCCGTCAGGCTGTTGAGTCGGTGTTACATGCAAGTGGTAGCCTTGAAGAACAACATGAAAAGGTAAGTCCTCGAATATGTGGAAGCGATTGATTAAGACGCTCGTTCCTCGTTGGTTGTTTTCTTATGCAAGGAAGAAAGTCATAATTGCGAAGCAGCACAAGGCCGCTGCTTTGTTAAAGGGCTTGGTGGACGATTGCGATGCCGGCAGGATCGAAAAGCCCGACATCAAAGCTCAGGTGACTTTTCCCGACGATAAACCCATAATTTGGCAGTATTGGGCGCAAGGTATGGAGAATGTGCCGCCGATGGTGCGCATTTGCATGGATTCGGTTGACCGTTGGGCGGCAGCAGATTTCCGCATCATACGTTTGTGCGATGACAATTTGACTGATTATATAGAGTTTCCTGATTGGTTGCAAAAACCGCAGATTTCTAAGGCTCATTTCTCAGATGTGTTGCGGTGTATGTTGCTTTCTGTTTATGGCGGTCTGTGGTTGGATGCTTGTACATTGCTGACAGGAAAGCTGCCGGAGGTGTTGTTCCGCTATGATTTTTTTGCTTATCAGCGTGATCCGGCAGAAGCTAATAAAGCCTATTGGGAAAGCACGTTTGCCTTTTATTGGGGCTGGGATAAGGACTTTATGGTAAACATATTGATTGGAATCATGGGGGCAACGCCCGGTGGCCGGGTTATTTCAGATCTCGCTACTATGATGTGTGCTTTCTGGAAAGAACACGACAGCGCACCTGACTATTTCTTTTTTCAAATCTTGTTTGACCTTTACATTAAGAGACACAAGGAACTGAATTGCCCGATATACAGTGACAGCGTACCGCACATGTTGCGACAGGTAATCAATGGAGGATATCCATACATGAGCGTGTCGGAGATTCTAAATACAACAACCGTTCACTCTTTGAATTACAAAAATCCGAAAGCGGCGGATGATTTGCGCGCCTTGCTTGTCGGGAGCGATTGTAAATAATAAAAAGGATTCATGGCATGAAACACGCCTATCTGATAATTGCCCATAACGAGCCGGAACTTTTGCAATTGCTGCTTTCCTTGCTGGATGATGGGCGAAACGACATCTACGTGCATATAGACAGCAAGGCCTCTTTCGACGCATCCATTTTGAAAACCGCTCAAAGCACGCTTCATGTCCTGCCGGTCCGCATGGATGCGCGTTGGGGTGATTTCAGTTTGGTAGAGATAGAACTTGCACTTTTCAAGGAAGCATATAACCATGGTCCTTATGCCTACTATCATTTGCTGTCGGGCGTGGATTTGCCCATAAAGTCGCAAGATTATATACACGCTTATTGTGATGCGCATCAAGGGAAGGAGTTCATCGGTATTGCCAGCCACGCCACGCAACGTGAATTAGACTGGCGATCACAGCATTGGTTTTTATTCCCGAGAGATTTTCAGTCTGGCAATCTGCTCAAAAAAGTCATCCGCGCCGTGTTTGCTCGCCTGCAAAGTCTTGTGCGATATAGAAGAACCAACTTAGAAGTGAAGAAAGGTTGCCAATGGTGCAGTGTAACTCACGCTTTTGTGGGCTACTTGTTGCAGCATGTCGTTTTGATACGGAAAACGTTCCATCACACCTATTGTCCAGATGAGATGTTCATCCAGACGTTATGTTGGAACTCTGATTTTAGAAAACGGTTATATAACACTTCTGATGAGTTTGAAGGCTGCAAGCGATATATCAAATGGGTGGATGGTAAGTTGAGGCCGTTGACAAAGGCAGACGTGGTTGAAATGCAAAGTTCGGATCGTTGGTTTGCGCGTAAGTGGAGTGGCAAAGACCTGCGGGTTGTCACCTCTTTAATGAAAACGTTGAAAAAATAGTATCATGAAAATTGTATATTGTTTGCAAGGTCTCCATTATTCAGGGGGGACAGAAAGAATAATTACGGCGAAAGCAAACTATTTGGTCTCGCATGGCATAGATGTTTATATTATTACGACCGAAGACAATGATAGGCAATCGTTCTTTCCTTTGGACACGCGGGTAAAGCATTGCGATTTAGGCCTTAACTTATATGCCCATTGGAGTAATTCTTTGTTGAAGAAGATTTATTTCCATATCAGGAATAAGTGGAAGTTTCAGCATTCATTAACGACTTTGTTGAATGAGATTAAGCCGGATATTGTTATTTCCACTTTTTGTGGGGAAGTCATTCCTTTATCTCATTGGAAGGGAAGAAAAATACTGGAATACCATTACAGTCGCTATGCATTCGAACAAAAACGCCGCATTACAGCTTTTCGTTGTTACGATGACTGGAAATATCAGCAGCATTTAAAGGCAATTAAGCGTTACGATCGTTTCGTAGTCCTGACACATGAGGATGCCCCAAATTGGACCGAATTTGATAATGTTGCAATTATTCCTAATATCAACGGCTTTGAGTGTGAACAATCTGCATCGCTCAAAAATCCGGTGGTTGTTGCTGCTGGACGACTTGTCGAACAAAAAGGTTTTGACAAACTGATAGAAGCATGGAGTATCGTTTGTAAAAGAACGGAAGGATGGACTTTACATATCTATGGTGAGGGCGCATTAAGAAATGAATTGCAAAAACTGATTGACGAAAAAGGATTAGGTAACCGGTGTTTTCTTGCTGGTCTTTGTAGCAACATAAAAGAAAAATACCTTGAAAGTTCTATATTCACCCTTTCGTCTGTATATGAGGGCTTTGGCCTTGTGTTACTCGAGGCTATGACGTGCGGAGTCCCCGTAGTCTCTTTTGCTTGTCCTTGTGGACCGCGTGACATTATTGCCGATGGAGAGAATGGTTTCTTGGTTTCGCCGGGAAACGTTGAGGAACTTGCAGACAGGTTGATCTACCTGATACAACATCCTGAGAAGAGAAAAGAGATGGGATTGAAGGCCAAACAAAGCACAGAGAACTTTTCAAAGGAAAAGGTTATGAAACAGTGGATAGAGTTGTTTGAGGATTTGTGCAAAGAAAAATAATGACAGGAAATGGGGAAAAGGTGGCTGTTTCAGTCATCGTTCCGGTTTATAAGGTTGAGGCTTTCATTGGTCGTTGCATCCGTTCGTTGATGGAACAGACGCTTCGCGAAGTGGAGTTCATCATCGTCGATGACTGCTCGCCCGATCGCAGCATTGCTGTAGCTGAGGCCGTGATGCAGAATTATCCTGAGCGGCACGCACAGGTCCACCTTATTCACCACGAAGTGAACAAAGGGCTGCCCGCCGCTCGTAACACAGGTTTGGCTGTGGCCAAGGGCGAATATGTGTTCCATTGCGACAGCGATGATTTTATTGAACCGGTGATGTTGGAGAAGCTGTATGATGAGGCTAAGAGACAGGATGCCGACATCGTGTGGTGCGATTGGATGCTTTCGTTCGGCCAGAATGAACGCTATATGAAGCAGCCCGATTATGCCACCCCCATGGTAGCCCTTAAAGGAATGTTGAGCGGAGTGATGAAGTATAATGTATGGAACAAGTTAGTCCGTCGTCAACTTTATGTGGACAATCAAATCCAGTTTCCTGCGGGTTATGGCATGGGCGAAGATATGACGATGATACGTCTTTTCGCCTGTGCACAGAAAGTGACTTATGTGCCTGGGGGCTTCTACCACTATGTGAAATTGAACGCCGGCGCATTTTCTAAGACCTATTCCAACCGTCACCTGGAAGAACTGCGTCATAATACCGATGAGACATTGGCCTTCCTGAAAAAGCGTTGTGGAGATACGCTGGCTTTGGAGATGGAATTTTTCAAACTGGATGTCAAATATCCGTTTCTGATCACCGATGACAGGAACAAGCATAAACTTTGGTCAATATGGTATCCTGAGGCCAACCGATTTATAATGTTCAATAGGGAAGTGTCGTCCCGGCGGCGTGTGTTGCAGCTGTTGGCTGCGAGAAAGCAGTTTTGGTTCGTCCGTCTGTACTACAAGATAGTGCACAAGTTTATATACGGGATAGTATACAGATGAAGAAAAACATAATAATACGAAGTCTGCTGGTGGTTCTCACCGTATTGATCGTCAACTTTTATTTTTTCCCCATTCCCCTACGCTTTATGCCTGCGGTAAATACCAAAATGGCCATGGCCGGGTTGGGTTTGCTCGTGCTGGCATGCCAGTTGGTAAAGAAAGGCAATGCTTTGATCAATAAAGACACCCTCATACTATCCGTTTCTGCGGCAATGGTGTCCTTGGCGGGTCTGGTCTCGGTCGTGTACAACAGTACTTACGACTACACTTATGCGGCCTATCTGGTTTCCATGTGGGTGTGGCTCAGTGCGGCGTATGTCGCAGTCACGTGGATCCGTTGGGTGCACGGTGCGGTTTCGGTGTATATAATCTGTAACTATTTGATTGCCGTATGCACGGCTCAGTGTGCCTTGGCGCTGGGTATGGAGTTTTACGCCCCGTTGAGAGAGGCAGTCTATTCTCTGTTGGATGAAGGTACCGTGGCTTTTATGGAGGATAAAGATCGTCTTATGGGGTTCGGTGTAGGCTTGGACGTGGCGGGTTCCCGCTTTGCTGCCGTCTTGATAATGATCCCTTTCGTATGTATACAGTATAAACAAAAAGTCATCAAATACCTGCCGTTGTATATTCTTGCGTTTTTCATAATATGCGTGATCGGTAACATGATAGGCCGTACTACGACGATTGGGGCGGTGTTTGCAGTTGTGAGTTTTATCGTGTTTTCACGGTTCTATCAGATGGATAGGTTTCACAAGCACTTGTTGGGGTGGTTCTCCGGCTTGTTGGCTGTCGTGGTTCCGGTGTGCGTCGTGGCCTATAACCTTGTACCTGAATTTCACAATCTCTTGCGTTTCGGGTTCGAGGGCTTTTTCTCGTTGGCCGAAAGAGGGGAATGGGAAGTACATTCAAACGAGATGCTGATGCAGGGATACATTTTCCCCGACAATTTGAAGACTTGGCTGATCGGTGATGGATTCTTTGGAACGACCGATACGGACCCGTATTATACCGGACGGCGCTGGGGCGGATTCTACAAAGGGTCGGACGTCGGATACTCCCGCTTCCTGTTCTATTTCGGCCTGTTCGGCCTGCTGGCGTTTTCGTTCTTTATGATTAAGGCTTGCATGGTGTGCGTACGCCGTTTCAACGTGGCAAAATATATGTTCCTCGTCTTGCTGGCTTTCAACTTTGTTTATTGGCTCAAGGTCTCTACCGATATATTTTTGGTGTTTGCTTTGTTCCTTTGCATAAGCAAGAAAGAGAATGAGGAGTACGAGAAACGTTATTTGCTGAATCATTAAAGCGTATGAAACTTATCTACTGCATCCGCGCCCTTTACAATCCCGGCGGGATGGAGCGTGTGTTGGTCAACAAGGTGACTTGGCTGGTTCGTGAGCTGGGGTGGGAGATCCTTGTGGTGACCACTGACCAGAAGGGGCGTCCTACCTTTTACCCTTTCCCGAAGGAGGTGCGCATGATTGACCTTGGCATCAATTATTCGGACGACAACGATTTCTCGCCTTGTCGTAAGATTGCCGGATACTTGCGCCGTCGCCGCCGTCACCGCCGTGCCCTGACTAATTTGTTGTTGCGCGAGCGTGCAGATGTGGTCGTATCCCTCTTCCCATCGGAGAGCTCGTTCATTCCTTCTATTCAGGACGGCAGCAAAAAAGTCTTGGAACTCCACTATTGCAAATTTTTCCGCCTTCAATATGGCCGTAAAGGCATCTTGGGGTTGATTGACCGGTGGCGCACGTGGAAGGATGATTTTCTCGTGCGGCGTTTCGACAAGTTCGTGGTGCTCACGCATGAAGACCGCAATTATTGGGGAAGACTGCCAAACATTGAGGTGATTCCGAATGCAGCGAAGAATATGTCGGGACATTTTTCGGATGTCTCAGCCTATCGTGTGATAGCCGTCGGCCGCTTGGATTACCAGAAGGGTTTTGACCGTTTGATCCAAGCGTGGTCATTGGTGCAGGCCGACGGCCGCTTCGCTGATTGGCAATTAGACATTTTCGGACAGGGCGAGTGGAAAGATATGTTGCAGCAGATGATATACGAGGAAGGTTTACAGGCGAATGCGCATATCAATCCCCCGACTAAGGATATTGCATCGGAATATGTCAGAAGTTCCCTCTTGGTGATGAGTTCGCATTACGAGGGCTTTCCTATGGTGATGATCGAAGCCATGGCGTGCGGTCTGCCCGTGGTTTCTTTCGACTACAAATGCGGCCCTCGTGACATCATCCGGCATGGAGAGAACGGTTTGTTGGTCAAGGACGGTGACATCCGCGGTCTGGCTGAGGCCATGATGATGGTGATGGGCGACGATGCCTATCGCAAACGGCTGTCCGGTGCGGCGTTGAACGTCGTTTCCACATATTCCGAAGAGGCCGTAATGGGGCAGTGGACCCGATTGTTCGCCTCCCTGATCAGGGAGTGACTTCCTGTGTCTTTGGAAAAATAGTATAGGTTTATCCGTAGACGTAATTGCGTCATGAAGAAGCTGTTGCAGATAAATCCGGTACTCCGTGTGTCTACGTCGACCGGTCGGATCATGCAGGAGATCGGCGAGTTGGCCATGCGTAGCGGTTGGGAGAGTTACGTCGCCTATGGCAAAGGGCGCGACGGCCTCATGCCGTGCAAATCACAGACCTTGCCGGTCGGCGGACGCCTCAGCACGCTTTGCCATGGTGTCCAGACCCGGTTGGCCGACCGCCACGGGCTCGCCTCCCGGGCCGCTACCCGCCGGCTGATAAGGCAGATCGACACCTTGCGCCCCGACATCATTCATCTGCACAACCTTCATGGCTATTATTTGAACTATCCATCGTTGTTCCGTTACCTGTCACGATGCGGCATCCCTGTGGTGTGGACCATCCACGACTGTTGGGCTTACACGGGACATTGTTATTATTACTCATTTGTCGGCTGCACACGTTGGGAGACAGGGTGCCACCGGTGCCCGCAGCAGCGGTCTTTCCCCGCGAGCTGGTTCCGTGACCGCAGCCGCCTCAACTATTTGGACAAGAAATCCGCGTTCTCCTCGCTTCCCGTCCGCAGCACGGTGGTTGTGCCCGTGTCGGAGTGGATATGTGGCGAACTGTCGCGTTCGTTCCTTTCGGGCTATACGATGCGCGTGATCCACAATGGCATCGATACGGGGGTGTTCCATCCGTGCGCTTCTTCCGAAGTGTTGTCGAAATACGGCCTTTCCGGAAAGCGTGTCTATCTGGGCGTCGCGAGTATTTGGAGCAAGGAAAAGGGGCTCGACGACTTGCTTCGCCTGAGCTGTCTCCTTTCCGACAGCGAAGTCCTTGTCTTGGTTGGTGTGGACGCCGCCCAGCTCCGTCGCCTGCCCTCCCGCGTAGTCGGCATCCGGCGGACGGCGGACGTGAAAGAACTGGCTTGTCTATACTCTGTGGCGTCTGTGTTCCTCAACCCGACGTGGCAGGATAATTATCCGACAGTGAATTTGGAGGCCATTTCGTGCGGGACGCCGGTGGCGACTTATCGCACTGGTGGCAGTGTCGAGGCCGTGACCGAGGGCACTGGTCTTGTCGTGGAACAGGGCGACGTCCCCGGCTTGCTGTCTGCGGCGCGCGCCTTGTCCGCCCGTGGCCAGGCGCATAATGCCCAGTTATGCCGGGCATACGCCTTGCGGCATTTCCGGAAAGAGGACCGCTATTCGGATTATATATCTCTATACAACGAGCTGCTGTCTGAAACATCATCTTATTAGCTCGCTATTGAAAAAACACAAAGAAAGACTACGACAGAAAATGGATCCCAAAGAATTGCGTGTTCTTCAGCTGGGCAAGTTCTACCCGGTGAAGGGCGGTGTGGAGAAGGTGGAGTACGAGCTGATGGTTGGTCTGTCGCGTGCCGGTGTCCGGTGCGACATGCTTTGCGCCTCTTCCGAGGGGGGCGACCGCGTGGAGCGCGTGAACGGGCTTGCCGAGCTGCTGTGCTGCCGCACGTTGGCCGAGGCCTCCGCGACGATGCTCTCCCCGTCTTTGGTGCGCACGCTGCGCCGCGTCTGCGGGTGCTACGACATCATCCACGTTCACCACCCGGACCCGATGGCCTGCCTGGCGCTGTGGCTGTCCGGCTACGGCGGTCGCGTGGTGCTCCACTGGCATTCCGACATCCTGAAGCAGCGCGTGCTGCTCCACTTCTACCGGCCTTTGCAGCGCTGGCTGGTCCGCCGTGCGGACCTCATCGTGGGTACGACCCCGGTGTACCTGTCAGCTTCCCCGTTCCTCCGCGGTTTCGAGAGGAAGTGCCGGTGCCTGCCGATCGGCGTGGAGCCGATGCGCCCTGACACGCGCGGTGTATCTGAGCTGCGTGCCCGTTACGGCGGTCGCAAGATCGTGTTCTCGCTGGGCCGCCTGGTCCCCTACAAGGGCTACTGCTATCTGGTGGAGGCCGCTCGCCACCTTGGCGACGACTACGTGGTGCTGATCGGCGGCACGGGTCCCTTGTGCAGCTCGCTCCTGGACCAGATCACGTCGCTCGGTCTCCACGGGAAGGTTCAGCTCCTGGGCCGCGTGAGCGAAGAGGACCTTCCGTCGTATTACGGCGCTTGCAGTGTGTTCTGCCTGAGCTCTATCCAGAAGACGGAGGCTTTCGGCATCGTGCAGGTCGAGGCGATGTCCTGCGGCAAGCCTGTGGTTGCCACGCGTATCCCCGGCTCAGGTGTTTCTTGGGTGAACGCCGACGGCGAGTCGGGGGTGAACGTCCCACCTCGTGACCCCGCGGCCTTGGCTCGGGCGATCGAGCACGTTTGCGGCGACGATGTCGTCTATGGGCGTTACTGCTCCGGCGCCCTCCGGCGCTACCGCTCTCTGTTCACACGTGAGCATATGATCGACAACTGTTTGAAACTATACTTAGACTGCTATGGACAACGAAAGACAAATTGACCTGGCCTGCGGTGGCAGCTGCCGCCGCGAGGCCGTGTACGGGCAGGACGGGATGGGCCCGTTCTCCCGTGCGTTGAAGCGTGGCCTTGACGTGTTCCTGGGCTCGGCCGGGCTCGTGCTGGCCTCCCCGGCGTTTCTCGTGGCTTGGCTGGCTGTCCGTCTTGAAGACGGCGGCCCGGCGATCTATCGCCAGGAGCGTGTGGGTTACCACGGCAAGCCCTTCACGCTCTACAAGTTCCGCTCGATGCGTGTTTCCTCCGAGCCGGGCGGGCGGCCGTGCCTGTGCCGCAAGGACGACTCCCGCCTGACGCGGGTGGGCCGTTTCCTGCGCGAGCACCACCTCGACGAGCTTCCGCAACTGTGGAACGTGGTGCGCGGCGAGATGAGCTTCGTGGGCCCCCGCCCCGAGCGGCGTTACTTCGTGGACAAGATCAGCGCGCTGAACCCGGACTACCGCCTTCTCTACCAGCTCCGCCCCGGCCTGTTCTCCCTGGCGACGCTTTACAACGGCTACACGGACACGATGGAGAAGATGCTCGAGCGCCTGCGCATGGACCTGGACTACCTGTCCCGGCGCAGCCTCTGGCTCGACGCCCGCATCATCTGGCTGACGGCCTCCTCCATCCTCTCCGGCAAGAAATTCTGACGCCCCGCCCGGCGTCCCCACCTCCAACCCCCGACCCCATGGACGAAAACACCCCCTCCCATCCGCGCGCCTACCGGCCGAAGCCCGGCCTCCGCCTGCGCCGCATCGGCGCTCAGTACATGATCGTCGACCCCGTCACGGGCCGCGCCGACCTGAGCCGCGTCTACACGCTGAACGCGAGCGCCGCGTTCATGTGGGAGCTCCTCTGCTCCGGCGTGTGCACGGCGCCCGCGCTTTGCTCCCGTCTGTCCCGTGAGTACGACGCGGACCCGTCCGTCGTGCTGCGCGACGTGGAGCGGCAGCTCCTCGAATGGCTCTCCTGCGGCCTTGTCGAATGACCCCCTTTTCCTCCGCCTCCATGCCCGTCCCGTCCCCGGTCCCCGTCCTGCTGTCGCTCCTGCGCGCCGGCCTGTGGGGCGCGTCCTCCCCTTTCCCGGAAGGCCTGTTCCCCTGCCCCGCGCCGGTGTGGGAGTCCGTCTACCTGCTTTCCTGCCGCCAGGGGGTGTGCGGTCTGGCCTACGGGGGCCTGCTGCTGCTCCCCCCGGCGCTGCTTCCCCCGGCGCCGCTCCTCGCGCGTTGGGTGGCCGCGGTGGACGCCATCGAGCGCAAGAACCGTCTGTCCGCCTCCGTGCTCTCGGAGCTCTACCCGCAGTTCCCCGTGGCCCCGGTCCTGCTGAAAGGCCAGGGCGTGGGCCGCCACTACGGCGCCCCCCATTGGCGCGAGTGCGGCGACATCGACCTTTACGTGCCGTGCGGCCCGTCGTTCACCGCGTCGTGCTCCGTGCTCGAGGGCCTCGGCGCGCACCCGTCGGCCCGTGCCGACGGCAGCGTGTCGTGCCTGTGGCGGGGCATCGAGCTTGAGCTCCACCCGTTCCCGACGGGGCTCCGCAGCCCCCGTTCGCGCCGCGTGCTCTCTGGCCTCTGCGACCTTCCGGATAGCTTTTCCCGCACGCCGCTCCCGGGCGTGCCTTCCGGCCCCGTGCTTGTCCCCAGCGGCGAGCTTGAACTGCTTCTTCTGAGCGCTCACATCCTGAAGCACGCGGTGGGCTGGGGCGTGGGCCTGCGCCAGCTGTGCGACATGGCGCGCGCCTGCCACCGGCTGTGTGGCCGCTACGACCGTGCTTCCTACCGCTGCGCCTGCCGCCGTGCGGGCCTCGGCCGCTGGTCGCGTCTGCTCGACTCGTTCCTGTCGTCCCACCTCGGGCTCCCGCCGGGCGAGCTCCCCTACGGCGGCCGCCCCTGCCCCCCCGACGGCCGCCCCCGCCCCCCCGACGCGCTGCTCGGCGTGGTGCTCCGCGGGGGCAACTTCGGCCTCTACGCGCCCGGCCGGCGGCATCCGTCCAGCCCGGCCTGGCGCCGCAAGCTTCTGACGTCGTCCTCGTTCCTGCGCAACGCCGGCTTCTCGCTGCGCTACGCGCCGGGTGAGGCCTTCTGGATCTTCACGGGCCTGCTGAAAGGCCAGTTCAACTGATGTCCCCCATTACCGAAACATATTACGAGGTGGGCGGTTTCCCGTTCGCGGTGGCGCTTCCGGCGCCGCTGCGCGCGTCGTCGCTTCTCCCGTCGTTCTCCCCGTTCCAGTGCCCGCCGGCGTGCGCTCCGCTGTTCGTCCTGTCCTGCCCGGCCACCCCCGCCCCGGCGGTGCCGCCCGGCAGCGTGGCGCTTGAGGAGCAGCGCAACGACCTTGGGCGCACGCTCCTGCTCTCCCTCCCGGGCGGTGGCTACCGGGTGGAGCTTTCGGCTCCCGGCGGCAGCCGGCTCCACGTGCTCCACGCCGACGGCGTTTTCCGCCGTTGCCTTGCCTGGCTCGACCCGTCCGACTCGCAGTGCGGGGCCGCGCTCAGTTCGTTGCTCCGCGTGTGCTACTCGCAGTCGGTCCTGCTCTCCGGCGGGGTGTCGGTGCATGCCTCCTGCGTGGTGCGCGGCGGCCTTGCCTACCTGTTCATGGGCCCGAGCGGCACGGGCAAGAGCACGCACTCGCGCCAGTGGCTCCGCGCCTTCCCGGGCACGTGGCTGCTGAACGACGACAACCCGGTGTTGCGCGTGGAGGGCGGGCATGCCTTGGTCTACGGCAGCCCTTGGAGCGGCAAGACGGCGTGCTACCGCGCCAGCCGGGTTCCTGTGGGCGGCCTGGTGCGCCTGCGCCAGGGTGCTTCCAACACGTTCCGCCCCTGCCGCGGTGTCGACGCGTTCTCGGCGGTCCTCCCCGGGTGCTCGTTCATCCGCCAGGACGCCCTCCTGCGCGAGGGGCTCTACGACACGCTCTCCCGGCTGTCTTCGCTGGTGCCCGTGGGGCGCCTGTCGTGCCTGCCGGACGAGGCTTCGGCGCGGGTGTGCCTGTCGGGGCTTGAAGAAGAAATGAACAACCAAACCGAAAAAGAAATATGAGAAAGAAACAGACCCTCCTGGCCGGGCTACTCCTGTCAGGTGTCTTGCTGCTGTCGGCGTCCTGCGCCTCGCGGCAGCGCTTCGTGTACGTGAACGACATGGTTCCCGGCATGGGCTACGCCTTCGACGTCCACCACGAGGCAGTGGTGCACGCCGACGACCGGCTCGGCATCACGGTGGCTTGCAAGAACCCCGAACTCGCCCTCCCCTTCAACATCCACAGCGGCAGTTTCCGCGTGGGGGCCGACGGCGAGGTGTCCGCGCCGTCCGGATCCCAGCCCTCGGACCAGGGCTACCGTGTGGATGCCGACGGCTACATCGACTTCCCGATCCTTGGCCGCCTCCACGTCGAGGGGCTCCGCGTGAGCGAGGTGACGTCGCTCATCCGGCAGAAGATCATCTCGGGCAACTACATCAAGGACCCCCTCGTGTCGCTTGAATTCCTGAACTTCCGCTACACCGTGCTCGGGGCGGTGTCGCGCAACGGTACGTTCACGGTGGAAGGCGACCGCGTGACCCTCTTGGAGGCCATCGCCAACGCGGGCAACCTCTCGGCCAGCGCCGACATGGGGCGCGTGACGGTGATCCGCGAGGAGGGCGGCGCGCGCAAGCAGTACGTGCACGACCTGCGTTCGACGGACATCTTCAAGTCGCCCTGCTACTACCTGCAACAGAACGACATCGTCTACGTCGAGCCCAAATACCGCCGCAAGTCGGCCGAGGATCGCGGCTGGCAGATCAGCGCGACGCTCATCTCGCTGGCCTCGCTGGGCGTGTCGCTGATCTGGGCGTTGAAGTAACCTGCGCGCACATATATAAATACCCGGCATGATGCCCCGCGCATGCGTGGGGACATGCCGGGAGCAATCAAAACAGAGAAGAACGAACGAAACGAAAGACACATGCAAACGAACGAGACAACGCCCATGAAGGGCGAGCAGGGCGTGAACCTTGCCGACGTGTTCCTCTACCTGGCCTCGAAGTGGAAGTGGTTCCTCTTGTCGGTGGCCGTTCTCGGCGGGCTGTCGTGGTACCATTGGGCGAAGTCGCCCCTTGTCTACTACCGGTCAGCGACGGTGATCATCAAGGATCCCTCGAGCAAGACGTCGACGGCCGGGCTTGACCGCTTTGACAACTTCATCAACAAGGTCAACGTGGCCAACGAGATATTGCAGTTCCGCTCGAAGCGGTTGATGCGCGAGGTGGTCACGCGTCTCCATGCCGACGTGAGCTACACGGTCCAGGACGGGCTGCGCCGCACGGAGCTCTACACCTCGTCGCCCGTGGCCGTGCGCTTCCCCGACGCAAGCCCGGAGCAATCCCTCGGGCTGACGGTGACGGCGAAGGACAAGGGGCACGTCCAACTGGGCGGTTTCCAAGGCTTCGGCCCGTCTGCCGAAGGCCGCAGCCTGACGGTGCGTCTGGGCGACAC
>HF989213.1:35221-37031 GCA_000431275.1 Prevotella sp. CAG:755
CCTGACGGTGCGTCTGGGCGACACGGTGAGCGTGTCGCCGGGCCTGCGCGTGGTGGTGACGGCGACGAACGACTATGGCACGGGGTGGCAGGGCCGCCCCGTCGAGGTGCGCAAGTCCCCGCTCGACGCGGTGGCCGACCGCTACCGCAACTCCATCGGGATCCAGCAGGAAGAGGAGGAGTCCTCGATCCTGACGCTCTCGGTGAAGGACAATTCGGCCGCGCGCGCCGAAGACGTGCTGAACATGCTCATCACGGTCTACAACGAAGAAGCCATTAAGGACAAGAACCAGGTGGCCGTGAACACGGCGGACTTCATCAACGAGCGCCTGATCATCATCTCCCGCGAGCTCGGCGGTGTGGAGACGGAGCTCGAAGACTTCAAGCGCACGAACCTCGTGGTCGACCTCGGCGCGACGACGGGCTACACCATGGGCGACGCCCAGAAATACGGCACGGAAGCCCTCGAGCTGGAAACCCAGCTCCGCCTGGCGGGCTACATCAAGGAATACCTGACGGACCCCTCCAAGGAGACGGGCCTCATCCCCTCGAACACGGGCATCAGCGACATGAACATCGAGAACCAGATTACGCTCTACAACACGGCCAAGCTCAAACGCGACCGCCTTCTTGGCGAGAGCAGCGAGAACAATCCGGTCGTGCTGGAACTGAACAACTCGCTCCGTTCAATGAAGCAGAGCATCATCCGCGCGGTCGACAACCTGATTGTGAGTCTTGACGTGAAGCGCCAGGACGCGACTGCCCGCGAGCGCCGTGCGCAGGGCCGCGTGCTGTCGATCCCCCGCAAGGAGCGCGAGATGCTCTCCATCGAGCGTCAGCAGAAGATCAAGGAGAGCCTCTACCTCTACCTGCTGAACAAGCGTGAGGAGAACGCGCTGTCGCAGGCGATGGCGGACAACAACGCGCGCGTGATCGACAGCGCGGACGGCCCTTCGGGCCCGGTTGCCCCGAACCGCAACCGTATGCTGGCCCTGGGCGTCCTGTCCGGCCTGTTCCTCCCGGGCGTGGTTTTCCTGTGCATCCTGTTCATGGACACGCGCGTGCGCAGCCGCAAGGAGATCGAGGGCGCTCTGACGGTGCCCTTCCTGGGCACGATCCCCTACGACCGCAAGCGCAAGGGCGCCGACCTGACCGAGGGCGAGGCCGACGGCGGCAGCGCGGTGTCGGAGGCCTTCCGCGTGCTTCGGACGAACATGTCCTTCATGTCCCGCAAGGGCTCGTCGCAGCAGGTGGTGACCTTCACCTCGTTCAACGAGGGCGCGGGCAAGACGTTCGTGGCGCGCAACCTTGCGCTGAGCCTGACCTACGCGAAGAAGCGTGTGGTGCTTCTCGACCTCGACATCCGCAAGGGGACGCTGTCGCGCCACTTCGGAGCCGGGCACGTCGGCGTGACGAACTATCTGGCAGACCCCTCCCTGACGGTGGACGACGTGATCCAGCACCTCGAAGCCTTCGACATCGTGCCGGCCGGCGCGGTGGCCCCGAACCCCGCCGAGCTGCTGATGGACGAGCGCCTCGACTCCCTGGTGTCGGAGCTCCGCTCGCGCTATGACTACGTGGTGGCCGACAACGTCCCCGTGGGCCTGATCGCCGACGCGAGCATCGCCAACCGCATCGCCGACCTGACGCTGTTCGTGGTGCGTGCCGGCCGGCTCGACCGTCGCCAGCTGCCCGACATCGAGCGCCTGTATGCGGACCACAAGTTGCGCAACATGGCCGTGGTGCTGAACGGTGTCGACCACCACGGCAACGGCTACGGTTACGGCTACGGCCGCTACGGCTATGGCTAC
>HF989213.1:37043-39528 GCA_000431275.1 Prevotella sp. CAG:755
CGGCCGCTACGGCTATGGCTACGGTTACGGCTATGGCAAGAAGCACAAGCACAGCCGCCGGAAATGACCCGAGGCGGTGCCCGGCGGGGACAACACGGCGGGGAAATTGCGACAATGAAACGCAACGAAACACGGCGGCGGTGCCCCGGCGGGGCACAACGCAACCGCCGCAACGGTAACGCACTCCGCCGCAATCACTGATAAAACAAACTGAACCAAACATAATCACTCACCAATCAATTACGCAAACACAGAAAAGAAACAGAAAAGACAGACTACCGCGGAGACCGGCACCCATGAGGAGCCGCCCGCACCAACCGGAAAGAAAACGAAAACAGTTAACTTCTTAATCAAACAAACAAAACGTATGGCGAAAAAAGAAACGTACGAAGCTCCACAGACCCAGATGTCGGAGGTGGAGCTTGAACAAGGCTTCATGAACGCCTCCGTCTTCGCTCCCGAGGATCAGCACGATGAAGGTGTCAGCATCAAGGGGCACGAATTCGGAAACTCTGGAAATTACTTTGACAACGAAAACGGTGCAAGCTGGAATGCTTGGGACGAATGATTAAACAGTAAGTGAAATGAAGAAAATAGTATTGTATGCAACGATGGCAGCCGCTTTGCTCTCGCTGGCCGGCTGTCAGGACGAATCCCTCGTGGAGGGTGGCGGAAAACCCGCCAATCCCGCGCAGCCCGGTGACGAGATTACTTTCGGCACAGGGCTGACAGACAACAAACAGGTGCGTACAGTGTATGGCGCTCCCGTAGATGAAAATCAGGATGGTACGTATGACTACTATCCCGTTTATTGGGAAAGTGGAGACCAGATTGCCATCTTCTGTCCGCAGTCCGCACAGAAGCAGCTGGTGACCTACACTGTTGAGCCTAATCCCAAAAAGCCCGAGACGTCGCAGAGCGTGACGCGTGTGGGCGACGTCGGATTGCAGTGGAGCTCGGAGGATGACGAGCACCGTTTCTATGGTTTCTATCCCGCTTCTGCGGTGAAAGCCGCGGACACCGATGGACTGATTACGTCGAATATCCCGCAGTATCAAATGCCTGTTGCGTGGACAAAGCGTAAAAACGACCATGGAGGCTACACTTATCGCGGAACGGCCAATACGGACTATGCCAGCATGGTGGCCTACAACAAGGTGAACCGTTCTGATATAGCCGAAGGTGTGGATGTGCCCTTGGAGTTCGTGCCGCTGACGACGATTTTGGAAATCGTGGTTCACGGCCCAAAGAACGCGATCACTCCCATCGTTGTGACCGGTATCAACGTGGAACCCGTGGACAGGAACGGCAACATTATCCTGAACGGTGATTACACCTGCAACATTAGGAAGAAAGATGCTTCGGGCGCGCTTGCCCTCGAATGCAAAGCTTCGGGCGATTTAGACATCGTGCGCGACGTTGTGGCCGTGCCGGCTTATAACCGCACTGCGACCACCGATGTGCCTGGGGGGTTCATCAATTTGGAACAGAACGACGAGCTGATTGTTCATGCTTTCATCCTGCCGCAGACGGGTCAAGACATCCAACCCGGGGCGCTGAAAATCACCGTGGCCACCTCTAACAGCGGTGTGCGCGTGAAGACGTTGAAGACAGACGACATCGTGCAGCACAAGGTGAACCGCATCGACCTGCCGGCGTACGAACCTTCGACTGAGCCCAACTACTGGCTCTCGTCACTCGACCCGAACATCTACCTGACGGAGCTGTCCATCCCCGGCTCCATCCACTCGGCCAGCAGTGAGGTCAACGGGAGCAACGTGCATTGGCAGGAAACCGACCTCGCCACCCAGTTTGACGATGGCATCCGCGGCTTCCTCTTCCAGGTATCTGCGAAAAATGATGCTAGCGCACCTTTATTTGGGAGTAAATGGGATAATCCCGAATGGCGTCTGTGTGTGAACGACAGCAGAAGGGAGAATCTTCACGATTTGCGGACCAGCCTCCTGACGATTGCCCAGAAGTTGAAGGCCGCAGGCGGAAACGAGTTCGCGTTTGTTCAAATCACGCCTTTGACTGACGGTACGGAATATTATCTTGGTATAGGTATTAATCATACAGAATATGACTCTTGGACGGAATGTTGGATGAAAGCCATCGAGGCTTGCATTAGCGAGTATGCCAACGATGCGGAGCTGGGGCAGTACATCTATAAAGGAACCATCTCGCCCACGACGAAGATTAGCGACGTGGCCGGGAAAATCATCCTTAAATTCAACGTCAACACCACCGACAACATGGGCGACATGATGGCTGCCGATGCCGGACTCCCGGCTCTCTTCTCCACGTGGGACGGTGCTTACCAAGAGAACGGTGTGCCCTTGCGCTGGGGCTCGTCGAACAGCGCGGCATCGTCGGATCTGACTTGGTTCTATCAAGAGGTGACGACCATCGGCCGCGGCGGTCAAGTTGCTGATTTGGCCACCAAGCAGGGCTACATCCACAACCTGTTCCAGAAGAGCGTCGA
>HF989213.1:39575-46669 GCA_000431275.1 Prevotella sp. CAG:755
GGCGAAGCCTCGTCATACTGGTTCTTCAACGACGTGAGCGGCAATGTCGGGACAGGTGATAGTCCTACGACGGATGGCATCTTGACCGGCATCAACGAGATGAATGACTTCGTCGTCGAAGAGCTGAACAATCGCGGACAGAATGCGGCCCTCGGTTTGATCTACATGTCGTATGCCAACCGAAACGGACAGGTGGGTCAGCAGTATAAATGCGGCGAGCTGATCCAGTCCATCATCGACAACAACTTCCGCTTCCAGCTCCGCAAGGCCGGCGGTTCGTCCAGCCAGGCGCAGCATTACAACGCCACATACCAGAACGGCGGCGACGCCATCAGCCATTGATGCCGCGCCGTAGTTGACCCTTGGGATTTTCCCGTCCGCCCCGCCAGTTCCTGCGGGGCGGATGCGGCGGCGTTAGCCCGTAGGGGCGCCATTCATGACGCCCGGTGCCCCGCCGGGGCACAAGGCAACCGCCGCCCCGCCCGTTTCCGCGTGAATGCGCCCGTCGTCCGGGCGTCACAAGTGGCGCCCCTACGTTTGGCGGCGAAAGCGGCGGGTTACGGCGTCCGTCACGGCATGGCGACCGGCCCCGTCGCTGCGACAGACGAAACGGGAACGGCTCCCGCCACGGACGGGACGGATGGGAAAATCCTGTGTGTAAACAGAAACGAAAAGGAATAAACCGATAACTATGAACCGATACACGAACAAGAGTTTGCTCCTCGTGATGGCTGCGGCCGGACTGGCCG
Source organism: Prevotella sp. CAG:755 (assembly GCA_000431275.1). GTDB lineage: Bacteria > Bacteroidota > Bacteroidia > Bacteroidales > Bacteroidaceae > Alloprevotella. Next base: position 40,325 of record HF989213.1, read on the forward strand.
GTTGTGCCGATGAGGACTTGGTGAACGGTCCCGGTCGCGACACGGTGAAAATCGTGGCGCGCATGGCTCCGGCGGTGCAGACCCGCACCTGCGTGGGCGGCCCGGACATCGACGGCACGTCGACGGGCGTCCTCTGGTCGCCGGGCGACACCATCGGCGTCTTCGGCGACAGCGGCACGCGCAATGCCGGCTTTGTGAACCAGAGCACGGCGAACGTGGCCGAGGCCACCTTTGCGGGCCAGCTCGGCGCCGGCGAACGGCCGCAGTATGCCTACTATCCGTACAGCCCAGAGAACGCTTCGGCCAGCGCCACCGCCATTGCGGGCACGCTGCCGATGACGCAGCGGTTCGACATGACGTCGGGCCGCCTCGAAGGCGACTACAAGGTGGGCACCCTGACACGCTGGGACGAGGACGGCAGTGAATTCACCTTCACCCACCTGTTCTCGCTGCTGCGCTTCACCATCGACGCCACCGGCACGCGCCTCGAGGGCGAACGCTTGGAGAGCATCACCCTGACCCTTCCCGACGGGCGCCAGCTCGGCGGCTCGTTCACCGTGGACGCCACGGCGGGCGGCGCCGTCGACTGGACCTCGCGTCCGGAGGCGGCCAACGTGCTGACCATGGACTGGACCGACCGCCCCGTGCTCGAAAGCGGCGCGAACTACACGGGCTACATCACCTGTGCGCCCGACGTGCACGAAGGCGACGAAATCCAGATCACCGTGCGCACCACGCAGTTCGAGGCCACCTTTACGCGCGAGGCGCTCATGGACTTCAAGGCAAACAGCGTCTACACCTTCCCCCTCACGTTGTCGCTCTTCAAAGACATGGAGGTCAAGGCACGCCCTGTGTTCACGTCGTTCGTCTTCGCGGCGGCGGCCAATGAGGGCAAGATCCTCGGCAAACGCCTGGTGAACGACGGACTGCTGACGAAGGTCATCGACGTGGCCGGCGACACGCTCGCCATCGACGGGACGACGGTCTCGGGGTGCATCCCCTACCTCTACCGGTTCGACTTGGTGCCGACGTTCGCCACGCCCGAGGGCGTGACGGTCAAGGTCGACGGCGTGGAACAGGAGAGCGGCACGACGGTGCAGGATTTCAGCCAGCCCGTCACCTACACCCTGAGCAACGGGGAGCAGGAAGCGCAGTTCACCGTCGAGGTGAAGAACACGGGCTTGCCCGTGGTGGTGCTCGAGCAGGAAGGCGAGGGCGACACGCGTTGGGACGCGGCCGACCTGATGGTCTACGGCAAGGAGGCCGAATGGGCGAAGACGGACAAGGTCTCCGTCTATGAAGCCGACGGCACGGTCGACGTGGACCGCGTGGACGCCGGTTTCCGCCTGCGCGGCAACTCGACGCAAGAGTATCCCAAGCTGCCTTTCGCCATCAAGTTCGACAAGAAGCAGTCGGTGCTCGGCATGCCTAAACACAAGCGCTGGGTGCTGCTGGCCAACTGGATGGACCGCACGATGCTGCGCAACGCCGTGGCGTTCGAGATAGCCCACCGGACGGCCGACGCCTTCGGCGACGGCTTGGGCTGGAACCCGAGGGGCACGAACGTGGAGGTGGTCTACAACGGCCGCCACGTGGGCAACTACTACCTCTGTGAGCAGATCAAGATCGACGGCGACCGCCTCGACATCAAGGACTGCTATGAGGATGTGGTTGAAGACATGGGCGAGGGCAGCGTGACGCCCGCCGACTGCGGCTACCTGCTGGAGTTTGACGACGGCTACGACGAGAACTGCAAGTTCATCACCAACCGTCGCTACCTGCCCTGCCAGCTGAAAGACGATGTGCCTTGGGAGAGCAGTTCCGCGTTCCGCACGTTTGTGGAAGACAAGGTGAACGGTGTCGAGGACGCCCTTGCGGACGGGGATTATGCCCGCGTCTATGAGCTGCTCGACATGAACTCGGTCATCGACCAGTTCTTTGTGTGGGAGCTGACGATGAACAACGAGTATCGTCACCCGAAGAGCCTCTACATGTACATCAACGGCGACAGCAAGCTCTTTGCCGGTCCGGTCTGGGACTTCGACTTCCAGACCTTCCCGAACGAGGAGAACATCGTCAAGCTGCGGCCTGAGTACGGCATCACGACGGGCGGGGAAAGCGGCCTCATCACCGACCTGCCCGACTTCGGCGAGTGGATGTATGCCAACTCGGCACCCGACGCGGGAAATTGGTGGGGTGGGAAACCCTCGTCGCCCGACAAGTTCGACGCGCCCTACATGTGGTATCCGCTCCTGTTCAAGGATGAGTCGTTCCGCCAGCGTGTGAAGGAACGTTGGATCACGATCTATCCTGCCCTGCTCAGTGTGGCGGAAGAGATCCGGCAGTTGGGCGAGGCAAACCGCCTGTCCGACCGATTCAACGAGGCCATATGGCCGCTTGACGGCGCAAGCCGCAAGGGCGGCAACCCGCAGCTGGGCTACTTGCCCGACGTCAACGGCGACGAGCGCATGACCTATGACGAGGCCATCCGGAACTTGGAAGCTGTCTTCTCGGCCCGTCTGGCCGGTTTGAACAGCCTGATCACCTCCGGCTCGTTCGTGACGGACGCCAAGTGAGTGTATCGGTAAAAAGCAAATAACTAACCAACGAATGATATGATAAAGAAAACAATGCTGGCCGCCCTGGCTTTGGCGGCCTCAGGCACGGCGATGGCGCAAGAGGCGCAGACCGTGCAGAACGGCGATTTCACCGAAACGGTGGAATACAGCACGGACAAATTCAAGGTGGAGACGAACCGCTTCTGGAGCAACTGGTTCGTGAGCGCCGGCGGAGGTGTGAACCTCTACTTCGGCGACCACGACAAGCAGGTGAAGTTCGGCAAGCGTCTGGCTCCCGCCGTTGACGTTGCCATCGGCAAATGGTTCACACCGGGCATCGGAGTCCGCTTTGCTTACAGCGGCCTTTCGGTCAAGGGCGCCACTCAGACAGGCATCCACTCCACCGGTGAGGAGGTGCCAGGAAAGGGCGGCTACGGCTACTGGCTGACGAAGCAGAAGTTCAACTACTTCAACTTCCACCTGGACGCGATGTTCAACGTCTCGAACCTGCTGTTCGGCTACAACCCGAACCGCGTCTACTCGCTGAGCCCCTATGTGGGCCTCGGCGTGATGAAGACGAACGACACGCCGAAGGCCACGGAGATCGCCGGCCACTTCGGCCTTCTGAACTCGTTCCGCCTCTGCGACGCCTTGGACCTGAACCTCGACATCCGCGGCACGCTCGTGAGCGACGCCTTCGACGGCGAGAACTCCGGCCGTGGTGGCGAGGGCATGCTCTCGGCGACGGTCGGCCTGACGTACAAGTTCAAGAAGCGTGGCTGGGACAAGGCCAAGACGGTGGTCCGCATCGACAACCGTGCCATCAACGCGCTGCGCCAGCAGCTGTCTGACGCCGAGGCCGAGAACGAGCGCCTGAAACGCGCGCTGGCCGAGGGCAACCGCGAGAAGGCGAAGGAAATCGTGACGAGGGCATCGGCCAACCTCGTGACATTCCCGATCGGCAAGGCAACGCTCTCGAACGAGGCCCGCGCCAACCTGGGCATGATGGCCGAAGCCATCAAGTCGGGCGACAAGAGCGTGGTCTACACCATCACGGGCTATGCCGACGCCGGCACGGGCAGCAAGCGCATCAACGAACGCCTGAGCAAGCGCCGCGCCGAAGCCGTGTTCAACTGCCTTGTGAAGGAGTTCGGCGTGAGCGAGAGCCAGCTTCGCGTGGACCACAAGGGCGGCGTGGACAACATGTTCTACGACGACCCGCGCCTGAGCCGCGCCGTCATCACGAAGGCCAACTGATCACCGCATGCCGGCGGCCCGCCCCGCCGGCATGACCTCAGCGAGCGCACCGCGCTTTGACCCAAAAGGCCTCCGGAAGCGAGGGAACGGAAGTTCCCCGCCTCCGGAGGCCTTTTTTCGTATGCGGGGGAGCGTGGGGGGAGGATATCTTGCAGGTGAAGTATCTTTCTCTTCTAAGAGTTTGCTTATGTGGAAACTGTTCGGTATCTTTGCTGCGTTATCATATATTTTCAATGGGTGGACGCAAGATTAGAATAGCATTAATGGACGCAGCGAGGGAGTTTGTGTTCTCCTTACCGGAAAAGGCTCAAAAGAAAATAACCTACAACCTCCTTAAAGTGGAGGGTGGTGAAATGGATAAAGAGCTTTTCAAGAAATTGGAGAATACCGAGATATGGGAGTTCCGGACGCTGTTTAATGGGTTATGTTACCGCTTGTTCGCCTTTTGGGACACGGAAATGGAAGCGTTGGTGGTGGCTACTCACGGCATGGTGAAAAAGACACAGAAAACGCCTAAGAAAGAGATTGAAAAAGCGGAGGCATTGAGGAAAGAATACTTCAACAATAAAAACAAATAGTTATGGCAAAGATGGACTTGACCCCGCTGAGTGTGGTGGTAGATGAAGTATGGGGAGAAAAAGGCACTCCCGAAAGGGATGCTATGGAAGCCCGGCTCAAAGAGGATTTGCAGGCTTACTATATCGGGGAGGCTATCAAGGCAGAACGGCTCAAACAGCACCTTACGCAGGAAGAGTTGGGCGCAAAAATTGGTGTTAAGAAGTCGCAAATATCCAAACTTGAAAGCGGTAAATGTATAATCACGCTCCCTACTATGAGTAAAGTTTTTAAGGCGTTGGGGTTCGGATCTGCTTCCCTTGATCTGGGGATAGGCGGAAAAGTTACGTTATGGTAGGACTGCGGGATGATCACGGCAAGAGGCGGGAGGATGTTGTTTGACATCCTCCTTTTTTGTCGTGCCATGCTTGTGCAGGTGGGAGGATGTGTCAGGTGTGGTTAACGCGGTGTTCAGGGATTGTGTTTGTTTTGGGCGCTGGCCATCCGTGCATCAAGAACGGCGCCCCAGCGTCTGCGGGTGGGGCAGAACGTTGGGGCGCCGTTTTGTGTGTCCGGCGAAATCGCGGGTGGGATTTATTTCGTCACGAGTTCGAGGGTGTCGGTGGCGATGAGCAGTTCTTCGTCGGTCGGGATGACGGCGACGGTCACGGAGCTGTCGAAAGCCGAGATGACGGCTTCGGTGCCGTTGACGCTGCGGTTTTTCTCTTCGTCGAGTTTGACGCCGAGGAATTCGAGGCCGGTGAGGGCGCCTTCGCGCACGTCCCATTGGTGTTCGCCGACGCCGGCGGTGAAGACGATGATGTCGACGCCTCCCATCGCGGCGGCGTAGGCACCGATGTATTTCTTGATGCGGTATTCGTACATTTCCAGTCCGAGGCGGGCGCGGTCGTTGCCCTCGCGGGCGGCTTGCTCCACTTCACGCAGGTCGCTCGACACGCCGGTGAAGCCCTTCATGCCGCTCTCTTTGTTGAGCAGGTCGCTGGCTTCGTCGGGGGTCTGGCCTTCTTTCTTCATGATGTAGAGGATGGCCGAGGAGTCGATGTCGCCCGTGCGGGTACCCATCATGAGGCCTTCGAGGGGAGTGAGGCCCATAGAGGTGTCGACGCACTTGCCGTGGTCGACGGCGCTGATCGAGGCGCCGTTGCCGATGTGGCAGGTGATGATGCGCTTTTCGTTGACGTCGACGCCGAGGAATTCGCCGGCGCGCTGGGTGACGAAGCGGTGGCTCGTGCCGTGGGCGCCGTAACGGCGGATGTGGTACTGCTCGTAATACTTGTAGGGCAGGGCATACATGTAGGCCTTGGGCGGCATGGTCTGGTGGAAAGCGGTGTCAAAGACGAAGACCTGGGGCAGTTCGGGCAGGAGCTTGCGCACGGCTTCGTAGCCTTTCAGGTGAGCGGGGCTGTGCAGGGGCGCCAGGTCCATGTACTGCTCCCATTCCTTGATGATTTCGGGGGTGACGACGAGGCTCTTGGTGAATACGCCGCCGTGCACGATGCGGTGGCCGGCGGCTCCGATCTCGTCGAGCGACTTGATGGCGCCGTATTCGGGGTGGAGCAGGGTGTCGAACATCAGTTTGATGCCCACAGTGTGGTCAGGGACGTCGGCTTCGATGACTTTCGAGCTGCCGTCGGGCATTTTGGCTTTGAGGAAGGCGCCTTCCAAGCCGATTTTCTCGATTCCGCCGGAGGCCAGGACTTTCTTGCCGTCCATTTCGTAGAGCTTGTACTTGATAGACGAACTTCCGCAGTTGATTACTAATATCTTCATGGGTATAGGAATGAATTTTGTGATTGTCGAGGATGGACGCGGGCCGGTGTCCGCGTGCGTGCTTTCGGCTTTGCAAAATTACAGCTATTTTCGCATACGGCGAAATGCTGGCGCGGCTTTATTGCGGCGGGGATGTGCCCGCCCGTCCGGCCACCACAGGCAAGGCCCGCCGTCCCTCTCCCTT
>HF989213.1:46689-59514 GCA_000431275.1 Prevotella sp. CAG:755
CCTCTCCCTTGCGGGCGGTGGCGGCGGGCCTGTGCCTTGTGCGGGGGCTCAAGGCCGATGCCTGATTGCGGGGCGGCCTTGCGTGTGCTTATTTTTCCTGTGCCTTGGCGGCGATGGCCTGGTTGGCCGTGACGGCGATCATCTTGTAGACGTCGTCGGTGCTGCATCCGCGGCTGAGGTCGTTCACGGGGCGGGCGATGCCTTGGAGGATGGGGCCGATGGCTTCGGCGCGGCCCAGGCGCTGCACGAGCTTGTAGCTGATGTTGCCTACTTCGAGACTCGGCACGACGAGCACGTTGGCGTTTCCGGCAATGGGCGATCCGGGCGCTTTGCTGGCGCCTACGGCGGGCACGAGTGCGGCGTCGGCTTGGAGGTCGCCGTCGATTTTCAGGTTGGGGTCCATTTCCTTGGCCCGGGCCACGGCGGCCACTACCTTGTCCACGACTTCATGTTTGGCCGAGCCTTTCGTCGAGAAGCTCAGCATGGCCACGCGGGGGTCGGTGAAGCCGGCCACGGCTTTGGCCGTGCGGGCGGTGCAGACGGCAATCTGGGCGAGCTGGTCGACGTCGGGCACGGGCGTCACGGCAACGTCGCCCATGACGAGCACGCCGTCTTCGCCGTATTCCTGGGTCTGGGTGAGCAGCAGCATGGCGCCCGAGACGCATGTGATGCCCGGCGAGGTCTTGATGATTTGCAGGGCGGGGCGCAGGACGTTGCCCGTCGTGTTGCGGGCGCCGGCCACCTGGCCGTCGGCGTCGCCGTTCTTGATCATGAGGCAGCCCAGGTAGAGCGGGTCCTTGACGAGTTCGCGGGCCTCTTCGATGGTCATGCCCTTTTTCTTCCTCAGTTCGGCGAGCAGTTGGGCGTATTCCTCGGCTTTCGGGTTGTCGTTCGGGTCGATGATGGTGGCGCCACCGATGTTCATCAGGTTCCAGTCGGCAGCCATGCTGCTGATTTCGCTCGGGTTGCCGATGAGGATGATGTCGGCGATGCCTTCGGCGATCGCCCGGTCGGCCGCGCGCAGGGTGCGGCCTTCCGTGCCCTCGGGCAGGACGATGCGCTGCTTCGAGCGGCGGGCACGGTTCAGGAGTTGACTGATTATATCCATTTTACAGGTGTTTTAGTAGCCCTGCAAAGGTAAGGCTTTTCCGTCAGAGGCGTAGCGGCCGGCGGGCTTTTTTCTATGCCGGCTTGGCAAATCGGCTGGGGGATGGGCCACGGGAGCATGGCCGGAAAGGGGTGGGAGGCTGTGTGTGGCATGCGCCATGGCGGCGGCCTGCCGGGTTTTATTTCTTGATTTCTTCGAAGTCGACGTACTCGCCCTCGTCCTTGCCGAAGATTTTGTTGGGGTCCTTTTTTGTGTGCTGCGTGTTCTTCTTTTCCTGTGAGGTGTGGCCGTGCCCGGTTGTTTGCCTCCGGTTTTGTGTGTGGGGCGGACGGCCGATGAGGGTGTAGACGATGTTGCGCACGGCCACGAACAGCCCAATGATCAGGACGAAGAGGAACAGGAAAAGGCAGCCGAGCGTTTTCATGCCTTGTCGGTTTTAGGATGGTTGCCCTGTGTGCGGCGGCCGGTGAGGATGGAGAGCACGACGTAGAGCACGATGACGGCGGAGAAGCCTGTCCAGCCCAGGATGACGAGCAGGACGATGCTGGCCAGGAGGAACGAGTAGCGGATGCGGTTGGCTGCCCAGCCGTAGGAGGTGAACTTCAAGGCGAACATGGGGATTTCGGCCACGAGCAGGTAGCACGAGAGGGCGGCGAGCACCATGATGACGTAGAACCCGTAGGGCGAGGCTGCCAGCGTGTCGCCGCAGCCCACGGCGAGGGCGCTCCAGAAGAGGGCATTGGCCGGGGTGGGGAGGCCGATGAAGGTGTGGGTCTGGCGCGTGTCGAGGTTGAACTTGGCCAGCCGCAGGGCCGAGAACGCGGCGATGAGGAAGGCCAGGTAGGGGACGACGAGGCGGGCGGTCGCGCCGGCGAAGGGCAGTTCCGTTTCGCTGAGGAGGGCAAAGGCCATTGCGGCGGGCGCCACGCCGAACGTGACGTCGTCGGCCAGCGAATCGAGCTCCTTGCCGATGGGCGAGGCCACGTGGAGCAGCCTTGCGGCAAAGCCGTCGAAGAAGTCGAACACCGCGCCCGTGACGACGGCGGCCATCGCGGCAGCAAAGCTGCCCTGCAAGGCGAAAACCGTGGCCACGCACCCGCTGAGCAGGTTGCAGCAGGTCAGCGCGTTGGGGATATGGCGTTTCAGGCTGGGCATGAGGGGTGGAGTTTGGCGATGACGGTCTGGTTGCCCGTCGTGGCCTGTCCGAGCTTCACTTTGACTTCGGCCGTGAGCGGCAGGAAGACGTCGACGCGCGAGCCGAACTTGATGAAGCCCAGGTGCTCGTCGATGTAGCATTCCTCGTCGGGGCGGGCGTAGGTGACGATGCGGCGGGCGACGGCGCCGGCAATCTGGCGCACGAGCACCTCTTCGCCCGCGGGGGTCTCGATGACTACGGTGGTGCGCTCGTTTTCCATGCTGGCTTTCGGAAGCCAGGCCTTGTGGAAGTTGCCGTTCTGGTGCTCGACGAGCTTTACGAAGCCTTCGACAGGGAACCAGTTGGCGTGCACGTTGGTCAGCGACATGAAGATGGAGACCATGATGCGGCGGTCGTGGAAGTACTCGTTCTCTTCGACTTCCTCGACCACGACCACCTTGCCGTCGGCTCCGGCGACGACGGTGTTCTCGATGTCGCCGCCGAAGAGGCGTATCGGACAGCGGAAGAAGTTGACTGCGATGCCGTAGGCCACCAGCGTCACGACGAGGACGAGGAACGACCAGAACGACAGTCCTGCCGCCCAGAACACCAAGGCATTGAGCGCTACGACAGCAAGGGCGCTCCATGTGAGCATGGGCGTCCCTTCACGGTGAAGGCGTATCTGTTTGAGTCGTTTTATTCTTCCCATAACGTGCAGCCCGGGCGGGCATGGCGTTTCCTGTTTGCGGGTCAGTAGGGGGAGACGGGAACCGTGCGTGGAGGGCGTGTCGCCTTCTGCGGGGATGTGCCGGGCCGTGTCCTTCCTTTTCCTTTGCGTGGCAAAGATACGGAATTATAATGAAAAACCGAACGGAAAGGGCTGAAATAGTACGTGCGCGCAACGGATGTGTCCGCCGTGCGCGCTGTTTGGCACATTCGGCCTTTCTCTGTGCGCCGGGCGGGGGCTACTTCCAGTTTTCGGTCAGCCGGTGTTCGAGCTCCTCGGCTGTGAGGCGCAGGTAGAACTGTCCGTTCTGGGCCATGGAGATGCCGCCTGTCTCTTCGGAGACGATGATGGCCATGCAGTCTGTTTTTTGCGAGATGCCGAGCGCGGCGCGGTGACGGAGGCCGAGGGCCTTGGGGATGTCCGAGTCGTGGGCCACGGGCAGGATGCAGCCGGCCGCTGTGATGCGCTTGTGGCTGATGATCATGGCGCCGTCGTGCAGGGGGCTGTTCTTGAAGAAGATGTTTTCGATGAGGCGTTGGGTGATGTTCGCGTTGATCATGTCGCCTGAGCGGATGTATTCGTTCAGGCCCACGTTCTGCTCGATGACGATGAGGGCGCCCACTTTCTGCTTCGACATGCTCATGCAGGCCATCACGATGGGCATGACGTCCTCTCGGCTGACGTCGCTCTTCTTCACGCCGAGCAGGTGGAGCACCACGTGCGCCTTGTGGTGCGCCCCGATGGTCGAGAAGAACCGCCGTATCTCTTCTTGGAAAAGGATGATGAGCGCCAGTCCGCCCATGTTGATCAGCTTGTCGAGTATGGTGCCCATGAGGCGCATCTCGAACACCTGTGTCACCAGCATCCACACGATGACGAAGATGATGATGCCCGAGAAGATGTTGGCGGCGCTCGATTCTTTCATCAAGCGGTAAATGTAGTAGAGGATGAGGGCGACCGAGAGGATGTCGATCACGTCTTTCACGCCGAAGTCAATCATGGCTGAGGCTTTGGGGGTTGGAGGGCACCGACTATCTTGACGGCTTCGGTGGCCGCTTTCACGTCGTGGACGCGCAGGATGGACGCTCCTTTCATCAGGGCGATGGCGTGGATGGCGGTTGTCCCGTTCAGGGCGTCTTCGGGGCCTCCCCCGACGAGGCGCCAGATCATCGACTTGCGCGAGACGCCCACCAGCACGGGCAGGCCGAGTGCCACAAGCTCGTCGAGGTGGGCAAGCAGGTCGTAGTTCTGTGCCACCGTCTTTCCGAAGCCGAAGCCCGGGTCGAGGATGACGTCGGCAGCGCCCATGGCGTGCAGCCGTTGCGCGCCGCGGGCCAGGGTCTGGAACACTTCGGCCACCACGTCGTCGTAGTGCGGCTCGCGCTGCATGGTCTGCGGCGTGCCCTGCATGTGCATCAGCACGTAGGGCACGCCCAGGCGCGCTACGGTGTCGAACATGGCCGCGTCGAGCTGGCCGCCGGCTATGTCGTTGATGATGGATACGCCGTATTCCTCGACACACATGCGGGCCACGTCGGCGCGGAACGTGTCGACCGATACGGGCATCTCCGGCGCCTCGCGGGCAATCACGCCCAGCCCCATGCGCAGGCGCTCCATCTCTTCGGCTGCGGGCACGTCGGCTGCCCCGGGCCGCGAGGAGTAGGCCCCGATGTCGATGAAGTCGGCCCCTTCGTCGCGGATCTGCCTGACGCGTGCGGCCACGGCTTCGGCGCCGGGCGTGCGGCTGCCGGCGTAGAACGAGTCGGGCGTCACGTTCAGGATGCCCATCACCCGGGGAGTCGAGAGGTCCATCAGGCGGCCCCGGATGTTCAGCGTGCGTTTTCTGTTGGTCATTCCGTGAATTTCTTGTTTCGCTTTCAATAGGCAAAGATAGCGAAAGGCGAGAGCATAGGCAAGAGAAACCCTGTTTTCTCGACAACTTTGCCGAGCCGCATCCTGTCTTCGTGGAAAAAAGAGATACGAAAAGGCGTGCGCCGAAGCGGGGAGCCGGCCGTTTTCCCTCCTTCCGGAAGGGCAAAAGCCCTGTCTCCTTGGCGGGTGTATGCGAGAATATCCCCGGCGGGCGGAGCCATGTGGCCGAAAAGGCCTAACTTTGCGCCCTGAACGACGAAACAAAAACGAAGGACCATGATTGAAATCCCAGACTTATACGCCCTTTTCTGCGACCATCCTGTGGTGACGACCGACACGCGCGACTGCCCTGCCGGTTCGATATTCTTCGCTCTGCGCGGAGCCACGTTCGACGGCAACGCCTTTGCCCTGAAAGCCTTGGAGGCCGGATGTGCCTGTGCCGTCGTCGACGACCCTGCTGTCGGGGGCGACGAGCGGCTGCTCCACGTGCCCGACGCCCTCGCTGCCCTGCAAGGGCTGGCAGCCTTTCACCGCCGCCGGCTCGGCACGCCGGTGGTGCAGGTGACCGGGACGAACGGAAAGACCACCACCAAGGAACTCATCACAGCCGTGCTGCGCCAGCGCTTCCGCGTCTTGGCCACGGAAGGCAACTTCAACAACCACATCGGGGTGCCTAAAACCCTGTTGCGCCTGACGGCGGCCGACGAGGTGGCCGTCGTCGAGACGGGCGCCAACCACCCCGGCGAGATTGCCGCGCTCAGCCGCATAGCCGACCCCGACTGCGGCCTGATCACCAACGTGGGCAAGGCGCATCTCGAAGGCTTCGGCTCGTTCGAGGGCGTCGTCCGGACCAAGGGCGAACTTTACGACTACCTCCGCCGGAAAGGCGGCTACGTCTTCCTCGACGCCGACAATGCCCACCTCGCCGCCATCGCCGGGGGGCTCGCCGCCTTCCGCTACGGCGCGCCCGGACGGGGATATGACGTCGAGGGCGAGCTGGCCGGCGACGGCCCCATGCTCTCGCTGCGTTGGCGACCGGCCGGCGGCGAGTGGCAGACGGTCGGGACTCACCTTGTCGGCGCCTACAACCTCAGCAATGCCCTGGCCGCTGCGGCCGTGGGCACGCGTTTCGGCGTGGCGCCCGAGGCCGTCAGCCAGGCGCTGGCTGACTACGTGCCGACCAACAACCGCTCCGAGCTCCTCGACACGGGGCGCAACCGCCTGATTGTCGATGCCTACAACGCCAACCCGACGAGCATGGCCGTCGCCCTCGACAACTTCGGCCGCATCCGCTCCGGCGCGAAGATGGTCATCCTCGGCGACATGCGCGAGCTGGGCGAGGCTTCGGACGCGGAGCACCAGGCCGTGGCCGACCGCATCGCCCGGCTGGGGTGCAGCGAGGCCTGGCTCGTGGGGCCGAACTTCGCGCGGACGCGCCACGAGGGCTGCCGCACCTTTGCCGACGTCGAGGCTGTCAAACAGGCCCTCGCCGCCGAACCCGTGGCCGGGAGGCTCATCCTCATCAAGGGCAGCAACGCGACGCGGCTCTTCGAACTGCCCGCCCTGCTCTGACGCCGGCGCTCCCGCTGTGTGGAGCGCGCTTACTCATTAATTTATTATAGCCCGCAGCTGCGGACCCGGAGAGGGGGCGCGGCTGCGGCTTTCTGTCGGCCGCCGCGCCGCGCCGGGACGGCTTCCCGCTCCGGCTGTCGCCCGGGCCGTCGGAACGGGAGGCGGGGGCATGGGCGGTCCGGTGGAGCTGAAAAGTTGTAACCGTTTGTTAATGTTTTTGTAAGCAGTGTGCAACGAGGCTGCCGTACTTTTGCAGCGAATTAACATTAACGTTTATCAACATGCGACAAGTAACGAAAACACTTCTCATCTCCTCGCTCCTCTCGGTGCCGGCCAGCGTGATGATGGCGGGCGACGGCGTCGACGCCGACCGTCGGGGTGCCATCCGCGGCCGCGTGATCGACGCTTCGGAACAGACCCTGCCTGGAGCTACGGTCTATGTCGAACAGCTCCACACCGGTGTGACGAGCGACGTGAACGGCTACTACACGCTCTCGAACCTGAAACCGGGCACCTATAAAGTCAAGGTAAGCTACGTGGGTTATAAACCGGTGGAAATGACGGTCACCGTCGGCGAAGGCTCGACCGTGAGCCGCAACGTGACGCTCAACGAGGCCATGCGCATCAAGGAAGTGGTCGTCGGCGGTGCGTTCAGCGGACAACGCCGCGCACTGAGCATGCAGAAGAACAACCTCGGCGTGACGAACGTCGTCTCGGCCGACCAGGTGGGCAAGTTTCCCGACGCGAACATCGGCGACGCCCTGAAGCGCATCCCGGGCATCAACGTGCAGTATGACCAGGGCGAGGCCCGCTTCGGGCAAGTGCGCGGCACGGGGGCCGACCTCACCTCGGTGACAATCAACGGCAACCGCATCCCCTCGGCCGAAGGCGAGACGCGTAACGTGCAGCTCGACCTCATCCCGGCCGACATGATCCAGACCATCGAAGTCAACAAGGTGGTGACGCCCGACATGGACGCCGACGCCATCGGCGGCTCGATCAACCTCGTGACGAAGAGCTCGCCCTCGCGCCGATTCATCAGCGCCACGGCGGGAACGGGATATAACTGGGTGAGCGACAAGCTCAACCTGAACCTCGGCTTCACCTACGGCGACCGCTTCTTCAACGACAAGCTGGGCCTCATGCTGGCCGCCTCGTACCAGAACAACCCCGCCGGCAGCGACGATGTCGAGATGGCCTATAAGCGCGACGACGACGGCAACGTGTACCTCGACGAGTACGAAGTGCGCCAGTACTACGTCACCCGCGAGCGCCAGAGCTACTCCCTCGCCCTCGACTGGCAGATCAACGCCAACCACAAAATCGACTTCAAGGGCATCTTCAACAACCGTAATGACTGGGAGAACCGCTATCGTCACACCTATGAGTGGAACGACGAGAACTACGACGTCGTCTATGAGGTGAAGGCCGGCGGTCCCGACGAGCGCTACGCCCGCCTCGAACGCCAACGCACCATGGACTACACCCTGAGCGGCGACCACCTCTTCGGACGCTTGAAGTTCGACTGGAAGGCGTCGTATTCGCAGGCCAGCGAGAACCGTCCGCACGAGCGCTACCTCGCTTTCAAGAAAGAGGGCGTCGACATGACCTCGGATTTCAGCGACATCCGCCGCCCGTTCATGACGGCCGTCAATCCCTCCGACCTTCTCCTCAACCGCACGAACAGCAACGGCTATGAGTTCGACGAACTGACCGAGAGCTTCGAGGACATCAAGGAAAAGGACATCAAGTTCAACGCCAACTTCGAGCTCCCGCTCGTACAGGGCGAGTATGCCAACAAGTTGAAGTTCGGCGCCAAGGTGGTCAACAAGAACAAATACAAGGACATCGACTTCTACGACTACAAGCCCACCGACGAGGACGCCTTCATCGGCGACGCCTTTGAGCACCTGGCCAGCCAGGACCGCGACGGCTACATGGCCGGCGACCGCTACAAGGCCGGCAACTTCGTCGACAAGGAATACGTCGGCGACCTCAACCTTGAAGACGCCAGCCGTTTCGAAAAGGAAGAGAAACTCGACGAAGAGGCCGAGAACTTCGACGCTACCGAGACGGTGACCTCGGGCTACCTCCGCTTCGACCAGCAGATCGGCAAGAAGTGGCAGCTCATGGCCGGCGTCCGCCTCGAAAACACCCGCGTGGATTACAGCGGCTGGATCTATGACGACGGCAAGCAGTCCGGAGCCGACGAGAGCCTCACCCCCACGGGCGAACACGGAAAGAGCTACATCAACGTGCTCCCGTCGTTCCTGGCCAAGTACAATGCCAGCGATGACCTGAAAATCCGCTTCGCCTTCACCAACACGCTCTCGCGCCCGAAGTATGCCGACCTCGTGCCTAACGTCATCATAGACAAGGATGAGATAGCCTTCGGCAACCCCGACTTGAAGCCGACACTCTCGTACAACCTCGACCTGAACGCCGAGTACTACTTCAAGAGCATCGGTCTGGTCAGCGCCGGCGTGTTCTACAAGAAGATCAACGACTTCATCGTCGACTACCGCCAGAGTGACTACACGTATAACGGAACGCTCTATGACGAGATGAAGCGCCCCTTCAATGCCGGCGACGCCAACCTCTTCGGTGTTGAGGTGGCCTACCAGCGCGACTTCGGCTTCATCCACCCGGCCCTCCAATGCCTGGGCCTCTACGGGAACTATACCTATACGTACAGCAAGGTCAACGACTTCAACTTCGATGGCCGCGAGAACGACGACCTGCGCCTGCCGGGCTCGCCCGAGCACACCGCCAACCTCTCGCTCTACTTCGAGAAGGCCGGATTCAACGTCCGTTGGAGCTACAACTTCGCCAGCGACTTCATCGACAAGGTGGGCGACGAGGCCTTTGAGGACCGCTACTACGACAAGGTGCACTACATGGACGTCAACGCCAGCTACACCTTTGGCAAGGATTTCAAGACGACCGTCTACGCCGAGGCCACCAACCTGCTCAACCAGCCCTTGCGCTACTACCAGGGCACGAAAGACCGCACGATGCAGGCCGAATACTACGGCGTCCGTCTGAATGCCGGCGTGAAGATCGCATTCTGAGCTAAGCAGACCTAAAACAAGGCGTTTCATAAACAGAGAGGTCCGGAACAGCGGCAGGCTGTTCCGGACCTCTTCATGTTTGCGGCGTATGGACGCGGCGCACTGGCGGGCGGCGTCAGTTCACCACCACAAGGGGGAAGTATTCGTCGAAGATGGCCTTGGCGCGGTCTAGCTGTGCGGGTGTGTTTTCCTTCACGCCCTTGAGCTGGTATTCCTGTCCCATGGCTTCGTATTTGTGGACACCGAGCGTGTGATAGGGCAGCACCTCGACGCGCTGGAGTTGCGTGTATCCTTTGAAGTGCTCGCCGAGTGCGCGCATGTCCTCTTCAAAGTCGCTCCATCCCGGCACGAGGACGTAGCGCAGCCAGAACGGCCTTCCGTTCTGCTCCATCCATTCCGCCGTGCGGAGAGTCTGCGCGTTGTCGCGGCCCGTCAGGAGACGGTGGCGTCCGGGGTTGAACTCCTTGACGTCGAGCAGGACGAGGTCCACAAGGCCGAGCAGCCGTTCGACGTCTGCGTTCCACACCGCACCGTTCGAGTCGAGGCAGACGTGGATGCCGGCCGCTTTCAGCCGCTCCACCAAGGGGATGAGGGCCGCAGCCTGCACCGTAGGCTCGCCGCCGCTGAACGTGACGCCCCCGCGCCGTCCGAAGAACGGCTTCATCGAAACCGCCTGCTCAACGATGTAGTCGATGTCCGTCAGCCGGCTCTCGCCCACAGCGTCGATCGTGTCGGGATTGGCACAGTAAAGGCAGCGCAGCGGGCAGCCTTGGAGGAAGACGACGTAGCGCACGCCCGGACCGTCGAACGTGCCCATGCTTTCGTAAGAATGTACTCTGAGTTTTTCCATGTTTCCGTTATTCAGAAAAGGGCAGGCCGACCTGTCTGTCCGCCTGCCCTTGTGTGGTTGTGCCGCAGTGGGCGATTACATGCGTTCGTGGAACGAGCGCGATATCACTTCGAGCTGGTGTTCACGGCTGAGCTTGATGAAGTTCACGGCGTAGCCCGAGACGCGGATGGTCAGTTGCGGGTACTTCTCGGGATGCTCCATGGCGTCCATGAGCATTTCGCGGTTGAGCACGTTCACGTTGAGGTGGTGTGCGCCCTTGGTGAAGTAGCCGTCCATCAGGGTGACGAGGTTGTCGACACGTTCCTCAGGCGTGGGGCCGAGCGACTTGGGCACGATGCTGAACGTGTTCGAGATGCCGTCCTGCGAGTCGCGGTAGCGCAACTTGGCCACCGAGCTGAGCGAGGCCACGGCGCCACTCTTGTCGCGGCCGTGCATGGGGTTCGCTCCCGGGGCGAAGGCTACGCCGGCTGCGCGGCCGTCGGGCGTGGCACCGGTTTTCTTGCCGTACATGACGTTCGACGTAATCGTGAGCAGCGACAAGGTCGGACGGGCGTTCTTGTAGACCGGATGCTTTTTGAGCTCCTCGCTGAAGAAGTATACCAGGTCGACGCCAAGATGGTCAACGCGGTCGTCGTTGTTGCCGAAGCAGGGGAACTCGCCCTCGATGTCGAAGCGGTCGGTCAGGCCGATTTCGTTGCGGTGGGCGGTGACTTTGGCATACTTGATGGCCGAGAGGGAGTCGAGGGCGATCGAGAGGCCCGCCACGCCGTAGGCGATGTTGATGCGCGGGTTCGTGTCGACGAAAGCCATCTGCGCTTTCTCGTAGTAGTACTTGTCGTGCATGTAGTGGATGATGTTCATCGCGTCGTTGTAGACGCGGGCAATCTGTGACAGCACCTTCTTGTAGTTCGACAGTACTTCCTCGAACGTAAGGCGTTCGCCCATGAGCACGGGGATGCCTTCAACCATCAGCGTGCCGGTGTTCTCGCAGCGGCCGCCGTTGATGGCGAGCAGCAGGGCCTTGGCCAGGTTGCAGCGGGCGCCGAAGAACTGGATCTGGCGGCCGATGTCCTGATACGACACGCAGCAGGCGATGCCGTAGTCGTCCGAGCCGCGCACTTCGCGCATGAGCGTGTCGTTTTCGTACTGGATGGATGACGTGTCGACCGACACCTTGGCGCAGAACTCCTTGAAGCCTTCGGGCAGCTCGGGGCTCCACAGCACGGTCATGTTGGGCTCGGGCGAGGGGCCGAGGTTGTAAAGCGTTTGCAGGAAGCGGAACGAGGTCTTCGTCACCTTGGTACGGCCGTCGTTGAAGCGGCCGCCGAGCGATTCGGTGATCCACGTAGGATCGCCGGCAAAGATCTCGTTGTACGACTGCATGCGCAGGTGGCGCACCATGCGGAGCTTGATGACGAACTGGTCGATGAGCTCCTGGGCGAAGGTCTCGTCGATGAGGCCGTGGTCGAGGTCGTACTGGATGTAGATGTCGAGGAACGAGGACACGTTGCCGAGCGACATGGCGGCGCCGTCCTGCTCCTTGACGGCGGCGAGGTAGGCCATGTAGACCCACTGTACGGCTTCCTGCGCCGACGTGGCGGGACGGCTCAGGTCGAGGCCGTAGTATTCGCCCATCACCTTGATGTCTTTCAGGGCTTTGATCTGTTCAGCCACCTCTTCGCGCAGGCGGATGCGCTCGTCAGTCATAGGGCTGAGCAGGGATTTCAGGTCGGCCGTCTTGGCCTCGATGATGCGGTCTATGCCGTAGAGCGCCAGACGCCGGTAGTCGCCGATGATGCGGCCGCGGGCATAGTTGTCGGGCAGGCCCGTCAGGAAGCCCAGCGAGCGGAACTTGCGTATCTCTTCGGTGTAAACGTCGAACACACCGTCGTTGTGCGTCTTGCGGTAGTGTGTGAAGATATCCTTCACCTTGGGGTTCACCTCCACACCGTTTTCGCGGCAGGCTTTCTCCACCACCTTGATGCCGCCGAAAGGCTTGATGGCGCGCTTCAGGAGCTCGTCTGTTTGAAGACCTACGATGAGCTCGTTTTCGCGGTCGATGTAGCCGGCTTTATGCGAAGTGATCGTCGAGACCACGTCGGGATCGAGCGAACGGATGCCGCCGTTGTTGCGTTCCTCCTCCAAGGCTTTCAGACAGAGGTCCCAGATGTGCTTGGTGCGCTCCGTGGGGCCTTGCAGGAACGAGGCGTCGCCCTCATACGGGGTGATGTTCGTCGAGACGAAGTCCGTCACATTGATTTCTTTACTCCAAAGTCCGTCTTTGAATCGGTTTGTCAATTCCATAAATCAGGTTTGTTTGTGGATTACCAGTCGTTTTCGGCTGCAAAGATAGTGTTTTCATTTCAATTTTGCACGCAACGCGGTAAAAAGTTCACCGTGAAACTGTTTCCAACGGCCCGGTTTCCCTTTCCAGGCGCGGAGCCGGCGTCTGGCGGGGCGGCGTCGCTTCTTTCCGGACGGCGGCCCGCC
>HF989213.1:59576-77127 GCA_000431275.1 Prevotella sp. CAG:755
GTGCCGCCACGGAGGGCGGGACCTCTCTTTTTGCGGGGCAAAGGCGCGCGGATGGCTTTTTTTCCGTACATTTGCACAATACCCACAGAAAAACGAAAACCGACGACGTATGAAATACTCCATACTCATCCCCGTGTATAACCGTCCCGACGAGGTCGACGAACTGCTGGCGAGCCTCTGTGGACAGACCGTGACCGACTTTGAGGTCATCGTGGTCGAAGACGGGTCGGGCGTGCCCTGCGCCGACGTCGTGGAGCGTTACCGCGACCGCCTCGACGTCAGCTATCATGTCAAGCCCAATTCCGGCCCAGGCCCGACGCGCAACTTCGCTGCCGCCCGTGCGCGCGGCGAATACCTGCTCATCCTCGACTCCGACGTCGTCCTGCCGCCCGGCTACCTCGCAGCCATCGACGACGGGCTGCGGCGCGAGCCCTGCGACGCTTTCGGCGGGCCGGACCGCGCCCATCCGTCGTTCACTCCCATGCAAAAGGCCATCAACTACGCCATGACCTCGTTCTTCACCACCGGCGGCATCCGCGGGGGCAAGAAGAAGATGGACAAATTCTACCCCCGTTCATTCAACATGGGGATGCGGGCCGACGTCTACCGCGAGCTGGGAGGATTTTCGGAGATGCGTTTCGGCGAGGACATCGACCTGAGCACACGCCTCTTCGAGAGCGGACACACCTCGCGCCTCATGCCCGACGCCTGGGTGTGGCACAAACGGCGCACCGACCTGCGCAAGTTTTTCCGGCAGGTGCACAACTCAGGCATCGCCCGCATCAACCTGACCAAGCGCCATCCCGGCACGTTGAAACTCGTACACCTCCTGCCGGCCGTGTTCACAGTGGGCTGCATCGCGCTGAGCGCTTGCTTCTTGGCCGGCCTCATCCTTACGCTCCTTGCGCCGGCGCCGTCCGGGCAGGCCTGCGGCATCGCCTGCATGGTTGGAGGCCTCGCGCCCCTGCTGCTCTTTTCCCTCATCATCTTCGCCGATGCGGCGCGGAGGGAGCGCAGCATCGGCGTCGGCCTGCTGGCCGTGGCGGCTGCTTTTGTGCAGCTCACGGGCTACGGCACAGGATTCCTGCGTGCGTGGTGGCAACGCTGCGTGCTGGGGCGGGGCGAGTTCGAGGCCTTCCGCAAGAATTTCTATAAATAGTTTCCGCCACGGCCATGGACAAGCTGAGCATCGCACAGTGGGACGAGGCCGACCGGCCGCGCGAGAAGCTCGAACGCCTCGGGCCGCAGGCCCTGTCGAACGCCGAGCTGCTGGCCATCCTCATCGGGTCGGGCTCGGCCGACGAGAGCGCCGTAGACCTCATGCGCCGTGTCCTTCAAGACTGTGGGGGCAGCCTGCGCCGCCTGGGGCGGACGCCGATGGCCGCCCTCTGCGCCTACAAAGGCATCGGCCCTGCCAAGGCCGTCACCCTCATGGCAGCGTGCGAGCTGGGGCGCCGCCGCGCCGCCGAACCCGCCGAGCAGCGTCCGCAAATGGCCACGAGCCGCGACATCTATAACTACTTCCTGCCCCTCATGCAGGACCTCCCGACCGAGGAGTGCCACGTGATGCTCCTCAACCAGCAGTTGCGCCTCATCGGCAGCCGCTGTGTGGGGCGCGGCGGGCTGAGCAGCACCTTGGTCGACGTGCGCTGCGTCATGTACGAAGCCATCACGGCCCGCGCCTCGGCCCTCGCCCTCTGCCACAACCATCCCTCGGGCGCCACCCGCCCCAGCGCCGACGACGACCGCCTGACCGAACGGGTGGCGCAGGCAGCCCGGCTGCTCGACGTGCGCCTCGTCGACCACATCGTCCTTGCCGAAGGCGGCTATTTCAGCTATGCCGACGAAGGACACCTCAATACGACACATTAAATATATACATACGCCATACAGACATGACTCCCGAAGAAAAGCTCAAAATTGAAGAAAAGATAGTCGACGTGCTCAAAACGGTCTACGACCCTGAAATCCCCGTCGACGTGTACAACCTCGGGCTCATCTACCGCATCGAGCTCAGCGACGACGGCACCCTCGACGTCGACATGACCCTCACGGCGCCCAACTGCCCCGCCGCCGACTTCATCATGGAGGATGTGCGCATCAAGCTGGCCGCTGTCGAGGGCGTGACCGACGCCCGCGTCAACCTCGTCTTCGAACCCGAGTGGGACAAGGATATGATGAGCGACGAGGCCAAACTCGAACTCGGTTTCCTCTAACTCCTGAAAATGCCGCGACGATGAAAAACGTTTATTTCCTTTCCGACGCGCATCTGGGCAGCCTCGCCCTTTCACATCGCCGTATGCAGGAGCGCCGTCTGGTCAACTTCCTTGACCGCATCAAGCACAAGGCGGCCGCCGTTTACCTGCTGGGCGACATGTTCGACTTCTGGCACGAATACCGCACGGTGGTGCCGAAAGGCTACACACGCTTTCTCGGAAAAATCAGCGAACTGACCGACCACGGCGTCGAAGTGCACTTCTTCACGGGCAACCATGACCTCTGGGTGGGCGACTATCTCGAAACCGAGTGCGGCGTCACCCTGCACCGCGACAGCTGCACGACGGAAATCTACGGCCACGTCTTCTACCTGGCCCACGGCGACGGGCTCGGCTCCTCGGACAGGAAATACCGCTTCCTGCGCGCCATGTTCCACAACTCCACCTGCCAGCGCCTTTTCGCCTCCGTCCATCCGCGGTGGGGCATGGCCTTCGGACTCGCGTGGGCAAAGCACAGCCGCGTGAAACACATGAAGCGCGGCGAACCGCAGTACATGGGCGAGGACAAGGAGGAACTCGTGCGCTTTGCCAAGGACTACCTGCGCACGCATGCGGATGTCAACTTCTTCATCTTCGGACACCGGCACATTGAGCTCGACCTCATGCTGACGCGCGAGTCCCGCCTCGTAATCCTCGGCGACTGGATCTCGCAGTTCACCTATGCCGTCTATGACGGGGAGCATCTCTTTATGGAGAACTTCATTGAGGGCGAAACGCAGCCCTGACTCCGTCCGGACAGAAGCAGCGACGGGAAAACCTGCCGCCGGGACACGAAAAACGGCCAGCCGGCCCGTGAAACACACACAAGGCGCGGAACGTCCCCCTTCCGCAGGGGAATGTTCCGCGCCTTGTGCGTGTGGACAGCAGTCAGCGTCCGGGCCAGACGACGGCGCGCGTGACGGTGCCGGCTTCGAATGTGGGGAGCCCGACGCGCACCGTGTCGCCAGCGCGAAGGCTGGCGGCGTAAGGGGAAAGGTCGAATGAGACGTAGAGTGTCCGCGAGAACGACGCCGGGTCGCTGCCCTGGTCGTGGTAGAGGCCGAGGTGGAGCGTCTGGCGGCCGTCGGGCCAGCTGGTCATGCCGCGGTCGATGCATCCGAAATAGTGCGTGCCCTCGTTCCGTGTCCTGACGGCCAGGCGCAGGTTGACGCAGCCGCCGCCCGCCCAGGCGCTGACGGCCTCGACGGGGTCGGCCTTTTCGTGGGCATAGGTGCGCGGTGTGGCCACCAGCACCAGCTCGACGCGGGTGAGCGTCGTCGGGCCTGGCGCTGCCGTGTGCGTAGCCATGACGCGGTAGGTGGTGTCCGGCCGCAGTCCGCCCATGTGGCCCGACACGTCGAGCGTGTCGCCGCCGTCGGGACAGAAGCGCGCGGCCAGCCCCCCGGACGAGGTGGCAAGCCAGCCCATGTCGGTGCGCACGGCGGGCCAGGTGGACTCGTCTTCGGTGCAGGCGGCCATGAGTGCGGCCGCAGCCAGGCAGAGGGCAGGCCCGGGATTTCTCATTGCAGGGCGGCGGCTTGGTTGCGCGCCGGGTTGGCGTACATGGTCAGCATCCGTTCGCGCAGGTAGTCCTCGTCCTTGCCGGGCAGCTCGATGCGCGCCAGCTGCCCGTCGATGTAGGCGTCGAAGCGGCGGACGTCGGCCTCGGTATACCGGCCGGCATAGCGTCCGTCGCCGTCGAGGCGGTCGGCGGCGATGTAGTTGTTCGGATAGAGGCGGTAGTTCTGGTGGATGGCGCGGTCCATGCGTCGTGCCACGGCGTCGAAGAAGGCCGCCTTGGGCAGGCCGGCCACTTCGTCAATCCATGTGTTGACGGGAGCGGCCATCTGGTAGTGGACATGCCCTTTCTCGCCGAAGATGCCGGTCTGCATGTTCACCAGGTCGTCCTCGCGGCTCTTCTTGAAGCCGGGGTCGTCGCGTTTCTGCTGGAACTCCTTGGCTTTGAGGAAGTCGCAGGGGTCGAACTCGTAGGAGATGGCCAGCGGCACGATGTTGAGGCTGCGCAGGCGGTCGGCCGGCGAGCCGTCGCCGCCCATGGCAAGCATTTTCAGCAGGGCGTCCTGCGTGCGGTCGTCGGAGTCCTTGGCGCGGCCTTGGCGTTGCGCAATCCAGATGTTCTCTTTCTTTTCATTGATGGCAAAGTGCATGTAGCGGCTCAGCCGGGCGCTGCTTTCAAGCATCTGGCGCATGCCCACCGAGCGCTGCACGATGAACGACTTGTTGATGCGCACGAGCTTCTTGATCCAGGGATAGACGAGCAGGTTGTCGCCGATGGCGATTTCCACCGTCGTGGGGAAACCGTGTTGCAGCAGGAGCAGGCTGAGGAAAGCCGAGTCGAGCACGATGTCACGGTGGTTCGAGACGAAGGTGTAATTGCTGACGGGAAGGCCTTGCGTGTCGAGGTCGACGGAGGTGCAGGCGCGCATGACGAGCTGTTCGACGAGGGGATAAAACACGCGTTTCTGGACTTCGAGGTTCGTCGTGCACTGGTGCAGGCGGGCGGCCAGCTGTTCGCGGCTCACGCCCGGGAAGAACGAGAGGGCGATGGGGAGGAACTGCGGGTCGGCCAGGAGCTCGTCGAACACGGCGGGGAGTTCTTCGGGCGTGTAGGGGCGGATTTCGTCAAATTCGGCGGGAATGTTCATGGCGGTAGGCTTTGGTCAGTCGTCTGCGTTGAGCTTTCCTTCGATGATGTCCGCAAGGACATCTTTCATTTCCAGTCCGGCGGACCTTACTTGCTGGGGGATGAAGCTTGTGGCCGTCATGCCGGGCGTCGTGTTGATTTCAAGCAGGTTGATGGTCTCGTGCCCGGCCTCGCCCGAGAGGATGTAGTCGATGCGGATGATGCCGTAGCAGTCGAGGTGTTCGTAGATTGAGGCGGTCACGCGTTTCACGCGGTCGGCCGTCTCGGGCGCGATGCGGGCGGGAGTGATCTCGCTCACCTTGCCGTTGTATTTCGCGTCGTAGTCGAAGAACTCCTCGCTGGTGACCACCTCGGTGATGGGGAAGACGACGAGCTCGTCGTCGCGGCGGTAGCAGCCGCAGGTGATTTCCGTGCCGGACAGCAAGTGCTCGATCATGGCTTCGTGGCTCTCCATGAGGGCCTTGTCGAGGGCGTCGGCGAGCTCGTCGGCCGACTTCACTTTCGAGACGCCGAAGCTGCTTCCGCCGGCGTTGGGCTTGACAAAGCAGGGGTAGCCGATGCGGCGCGCCACGCTGTCGGCCGTGGGGCGTTCGCCGCCGCGGCGCACAAGGACGGAGTCGGCGATGTGGAAGTCGCTCCCCGCGAGCGGGCGGAGGTAGTTGTTGAGCGCGTACTTGTTGAACGTGAGGGCCTCGACGAGGACGTCGCTCGTCGAGTAAGGCATGCCGATGAGGTCGAAGTAGCCTTGGAGGATGCCGTTTTCGCCCGGGGTGCCGTGGATGGTGATGTAGGCGAAATCGAACGTGTGGCGCCCGTCGGGGGCGGTGAAGCTGAAGTCGTTGCGGTCGATGGGCAGGCGCGTATCGTTGTAGTCGACGTGCCAGTCGGTGCCTTGCATCTCGACGACGTAGCAATCGTATTTCTCAGTGTCCATAAACGACAAGATGCCGGCTGCGCTGTGCAGCGAGACGTCGTGTTCGGAGGAATTGCCTCCGGCGACAATAGCAATAGTGCGTTTCATGATGATTTTGATGGTAACTTGTGTGTGGTTTGTAAGTCTTGTCAGTGTGCGGCGAGGTTGCGGCTGAATGCGCGCCAGCGGTCGAGGAGTTCCGCCATGTCGGGAGGGAGGGGAGCCTCGAAGTCCATCTCGCGTTGGGTGCGCGGGTGGCGGAAGCCGAGGGTGCGGGCGTGGAGCGCCTGGCGCGGGCAGGCGTCGAAGCAGTGGCGCACGAACTGGCGGTAGCTGCCCGAGAGGTTGCCGCGGATGATCTGGTCGCCGCCGTAGCGGACGTCGTTGAAGAGGGGGTGCCCGATGTGTTTCATGTGGGCCCGGATCTGGTGCGTGCGGCCGGTTTCGAGCACGCATTCGACGAGGGTGGTGAAGCCGAACCGCTCGACGGTGCTCCAATGGGTGACGGCGGGTTTGCCGATGCCTGAGCCGGGCGCGAAGACAGCCATCTGCATGCGGTCTTTGGGGTGGCGGGCGATGTTGCCTTCTATGCGGCCGCTTTCGGCTTCCATGTTCCCCCAGACGAGGGCGTTGTAGCGCCGGCGCGTGGTCTTGTTGAAGAATTGCAGGCCCAGTGCCGTCTTGGCCTGGGGGGTCTTGGCGGCGACGATGAGGCCCGACGTGTCTTTGTCGATGCGGTGGACGAGGCCCACGGCGGGGTCGTTGGGGTCATATCCGGGGTTGTCGCGCAGGTGCCAGGCCAGGGCGTTGACCAGCGTGCCGGTGTAGTTGCCGCAACCGGGGTGGACCACGAGGCCGGCGGGCTTGTTGATGACGATGACGTCGTCGTCCTCGTAGGTGATGTCGAGGGGGATGTCTTCGGGGGTTATGGTGCTGTCATAACGTGGCCGGTCGAGCAGGAGGGTGACGACGTCGGCGGGCTTGACGCGGTAGTTGCTCTTGACGGGCTGGCCGTTCACGTGGACGAAACCTTGGCGCGCGGCGGTCTGGATGCGGTTGCGCGAGGTGTCGGGCAGGTGGTCGATGAGGAACTTGTCGACGCGGAGCAGCTGTTGGCCGCGGTCGGCCACGACGCGGAAGTGTTCGTAGAGCTGGCCGCCTTCTTCGTCGTCGATGGTGTCGTCGTCAGGAGCGGGGGTGAGGCTGCCGGGTAGCGGCTCGCTGTTATTCGGCATAGGGGATGTGTTCATCGTCGGTCGTGTGTGTGAATTCGTCCGTGCCCGGAGTCTCTTCGAGGATGCCGGTGCCCTCTTCGCCGACGGGGTATCCGCCTTCGTCGAAGAAGAAGTCGTCGGTGTAGTCCATGCTGTCGAGGCCGTATATGTCTTCCTCGGTCTGTCCGTTGCCGGCGACGAGGGTGATGGGCGTGTCGACCGAGATGCGCGTCCCGGCGCTGACGATGCGCCCGTCGGCCTTGACACTGTAAACCCAGTCTTTCTCTCCGTCGATGAACTCGGTGGGGGCGAGGGTGAAGCCGAGGGAGGTCAGGCGCGACTGGGCTTCACGCAGCGAGCTGTTGTCGGCTATGTCGGGCAGGGCGATGGTGGGTTGCGTGCCCGAGTTGAGCGTGAGGAATATGGTGCGGCCGGGCTTGACATTCTTGCCTGCCTGGACCGACTGCCCGAGTACGGCGCCGGCGGGAAGGGAGCGCACGAAGCCCGAGTCGGCCACTTCGGCTCCGAGGCTGAGCTTCTGTAACTGGCGTGTGGCTTCGGCCTGGCTGAGGCCACGCAGGTCGGGCACGGTGACTTCCTCGCCGTGGCGGGTGTAGCGGTCGAGGGCGAAGAGCGTGCCGAATACGAGGCCGGCGGCCACGATGGCCATCGCCAAGAAGTTGCCCCACAGGATAGGGCTTCCTAATTTTCTGAAAAACTCGCGTATCGTCATGGTTCGGGTTTGCGCGTAACGTTTCGTGGGCCGGGCGGCCGTGAGGCAAAGGTACGACAAAAAAACGAGAGAAGTAAAGGCTTCGTGCGGAAAACCCTTACTTCCCTCTTATTGCTTTGGACGCGGTGCCCGTTAACGCTTGCCGTGTACTTCGTCGGCCACGGTCAGCTTCTTGCGGCCTTTGGCGCGGCGGGCGGCCAAGACGCGGCGGCCGTTGGCGGTGGCCATGCGCTGGCGGAAACCATGCTTGTTGTTTCTCTTCCTGTTGTGGGGTTGGTAAGTTCTTTTCATGCTATGCTCGTTTTATTTGTTTGTTCGTTTGTACATTTGGCGTGCAAATGTAGTGAGTTTTTTCGGAACGTGCAAAGTTTTGCGGGGCTAAATTCCATGATTTTCCCCTCTTCGGCTGTCGGCCGGCACTGCGGGCATCCGGCGGAGCCGGCGGCGGTGTCCATCTTGCGCCCTCGGGCATGGGCGGGGATGCCCTGAGCGGAAAAGCGGGGGCTGCGACGGGAAAAACTGTCGGCCCTCCCGTCCGGACGGGGGCTGTGGGCGTCGCGCCGGGGCGGCAGGCCGCCTGCCGTGTCAACGAAAAACCGCCGCCGTGGAGCTGCCTCCGGGCGACGGCTGTATGGATGCACGGACCGGCCGGTTATGCTTCGGCTGTGGTCGAGTTGGCACGTTTTTCTTTGATACGGGCTTTCTTGCCGGTGAGGTTGCGCAGGTAGTAGAGCTTGGCGCGGCGTACTCTACCGACTTTGTTCACTTCGACGCTCTGGATGTTGGGGGAGTCGAATGGGAAAATACGTTCTACGCCCACGGTGCCCGACATCTTGCGCACGGTGAAGCGCTTTTTGTTCTCGTGGCCCGTGATTTTGATGACTACACCGCGGTAGAGCTGCACGCGCTCTTTGTTGCCTTCAATAATCTTGTAGGCTACGGTCACGGTGTCGCCGGCTTTGAACTTCGGCATCTCGATGCCTGAGGGGAACGCCTGTTGGGCGATCTTAATCAAATCTTCCATTGTTGGTACTTATTGTTTTTTATGTGTCAGTCCCAGCACAACGTGCCCGGGCAACTCTTCTTCCCGGCAGAGGTTGTGTGAAAGCGGTGCAAAGTAACGCTTTTTCCGGGACATGGCCAAATGTTTCCCGGGCTTTTTGGTTTTTGCGGGGCGACTTTGCCGGTTTCCGGGGGATGGGCCTGAGCGTCGGCAGGCGGTGTGCGGGCGTGCCGGGGCAGTGCGTCCGGCTGCCGCCGCAGGTGGTGGGGCGGGCGGATGTGGCTTCCCGTGTCCGGCGGCTGGCCCGCAGGATGGCCGGCGGCGGGTGTGGGGAGCTCCGGGAGCGGGGCTTCCTCGATGTGGCCCGGTGCTTATTTCCCGTCCGGCGGCGACATGTTGAACTCGTTGCCCTCGCTGGCGTCTTTGAATCCTTGGGCGTAGCCTTCGCGGTATCCTTTGACGTAGCTGTTGCGGCTATCTGTGCTCTTGAAGGTGTTGCTCTCGTCATAGGTGGCCATGTGGCTTCCGGTGTGGCCGTCGTCGAGGCCGCTGTTGTAGCCGTCTTCGAACCCGGCCTCGTAGGGCGGGCGCGGGTCGACGCCGACGGTGTCGCTGACGGCCACGATGGTGATGCTGTCGGCGCTGGCCGCTGTCTCGTCGCTGTCGGGCGGGAGGATGTCGGGGGTGGCTGTGGCAGCCGGCGGCGTGGCTGGCGGCACCGGTGCCGGATGGGGGCCGTTCGACAGGAGTTTGAGCGCGACGATGGCAGCGACGATGACGATGCCTGCTGCGACGAGCATTTTCGTCCGGCCGCCGCCGAATGTTTTTTGGCTGTTGTCGTTATCTTTCATGGGTCGTTGGCTTAGTTTGTAGTGCGTTTGTTCCCGGCGTCGATGCGCAGGAAGATGAAAAGCAGCAGGGTGAAGCCCCAGAGCGAGGAGCCGCCGTAGCTGAAAAAGGGCAGCGGAATGCCGATGACGGGCGTCAGGCCGAGCACCATGCCGATGTTGATGAACACGTGGAAGAGGAAGATGCTCATGACCGAGTAGCCGTAGACGCGCCCGAAGGTCGTGGTCTGGCGTTCGGCCAGGTGGATGAGCCGCAGGATGAGGGCGAGGAACAGCCCCAGCACGAAGGCGGAGCCGAGGAAGCCCTCCTCTTCGCCGACGGTACAGAAGATGAAGTCGGTGTCCTGCTCGGGCACGTATTTCAGCTTGGTCTGTGTGCCGTTCAGGAATCCTTTGCCTTCGAGGCCTCCCGAGCCGATGGCGATCATGCTTTGGTTGACGTTATAGCCGGCTCCGGTGGGGTCTTCCTCGATGCCGAGGAGCACGCGGATGCGGGTCTGCTGGTGGGGTTCGAGCACGTTGTTGAGCACGTAGTCCGAGGAATAGAACAGCGCCAGCGAGCCCAGCGTGAAGAGGGCGACGTAGAAGTAGTTGATGAGGCGTTCGCTCAGAGCGGTGTAGGCAAGGTAGCCGACGACAGCGACGCACACGGCCAGCTGCACCCAGGCCACGTCGAAGGGCACGACGAAGAGCGACACGAGCACGGCCAGCGCCATGGCG
Organism: Prevotella sp. CAG:755; assembly: GCA_000431275.1. Taxonomy (GTDB): domain Bacteria; phylum Bacteroidota; class Bacteroidia; order Bacteroidales; family Bacteroidaceae; genus Alloprevotella. Next base: position 69,928 of record HF989213.1, read on the forward strand.
CCTCCGCCGTAGCCGAGAATGTGCCAGAGCACGCGGCGTGCCGGGCAGTAGGTGCGGACCATGCCAGCGGTGAAGAGCCAGATGAGCACCAGCACGCTGAACTCGCCCACCGGTGTGAGCGTCTGGGGCAGGAGCATCGTGCTGAAACGCACACCGACGACGAAATAAATGACCGCGGCGATTCCGCCGAAGAGGAAGCACCCCGGCATTCCTTCACGGTAGAACATCAGGAAGAAGGCCAGATAGACGAGGGCCGAGCCCGTCTCGCGTTGCATCACGATGAGCACCATCGGTGCGAGCACCACCGCGGCTGCGCGCGCGAAGTCCTTCCAGTTTTTGAGCGTGAAGCCGTATTGGTTCATTAGCTTGGCCACGGTCAGGGCGGTGGCGCACTTGGCAAACTCGGCCGGTTGCAGGCTCACCGGTCCCAGGCTGATCCATGAGTAGGAGCCTTTGATGTCCGTCGCGATGAACGGCGTGATGAAGAGCAGCAGGAGCATGAGCACGTAGACCAGGTTGGCCAGCGTGTCATAGATACGGTCTTCGAGCATCAGCAGCACGAAGCCCAGTCCGACGGAGCATCCCATCCAGGCCAACTGCTTGCCGGTCCGGTTGGTCCAACTGAGCAGGTCGCTGTGGTTGAAGTCGTAGCTGGCCCCGCAGACGCTGGCCCAACCGCACGCCATGAGCAGCAGGTAGATGACTATCGTCCACCAGTCGACCGTAGCCAGCGGGCTGCGCCGTTTCCTGTCAAGATTCATATTCATAGCTGATGTGGCGCTGTTGATAGTGGGTGGCTTTCTTTTCACTTTCGGGCGAGAGGCGGCCGTTGAGGTATTGCTCGATGATCAAGGCTCCGAGCGGCACGCCGAACTCGGCGCCGAATCCGCCGTTCTCGACGTAGACGCAGACGGCTATGCGCGGATTGTTCATCGGGGCGAAGCCCATGAAGGCCGAGTGGTCGTGGCCGCGGTTCTCGGCCGTTCCGGTCTTTCCGCACACTTCGACGCCGGGCAGGTTGGCTCCCCGGCAGGTGCCGGCCAGCACGGCGCGCCGCATGCCGGCCACGACATAATTATAATAGCGCGGACTGACCATCGTGTAGCGGCGTTCGAGATAGGCGGAGTCGAGCTGGGCTCCCTGTACGCTGCGCACTACGTGCGGGATGTAGTAGTAGCCGCGGTTGGCGATAGTGGCGGCCAGGTTGGCTATCTGCAAGGGCGTAGCGGTGACCTCGCCCTGGCCGATGGCGATTGAGATGACGGTCAGGCCGTTCCACCGCTTGCGGTAGGCCTTGTCATAGTAGTCCGCGTTGGGGATCATGCCGCGCCGTTCGCCCGGCAGGTCGATGCCGAGGCGGTAGCCGTAGCCCATGGAGACNNNGGGTTTTAGCCGTAGCCCATGGAGACGAGGTAGTCTTTCCAGCGGGTCATGGCCTCTTGCACGGAGGCGTATTTCCGGCGGTTGCTGAACATGCGGTAAAGTTCCCAGCAGAAGTAGCTGTTGCATGAGGTCCCCAGGGCGGGTACGAGGGCGATGGGCGAACTGTGGCCGTGGCACCCGACGTGTAGCCCCTTGTAGTTGAAGCCATGGTAGCAGGGATACGTGACCGTAGGCGTAATGATGCCCTCTTGCAGGCCGAGCAGCGCTTGGGTCGGCTTGAACGTCGATCCGGGCGGGTACTGTCCCATGATGGCGCGGTTGAGCAGGGGCTTCCCCGGCTGGCGGCTCAGCTTTTTGTGGTTCTTGCCGCGCAGCCGTCCGACCATGCCGCGCGGGTCGTAGGTCGGCGACGAGGCCATGCATAGCACTTCGCCCGTCGAGGGCTCGATGGCTATGATGGCGCCGCGTTTGCCTTCGAGCAGGCGCTCGGCCAGTGCTTGGAGGTCGATGTCAAGCCCCAGGGTCAGGTTGCGGCCAGGCACGGGGGCGCGGTCGTACTGTCCGTTCTGGTAGCGCCCTTGGATGCGGCCGTGAACGTCGCGCAGGAGGATTTGCATCCCTTTCTCGCCGCGCAGTTGCTTCTCGTACGAGCGTTCGACGCCGAGCTTGCCGATGTAGTCGCCGCCCTCGTAGAAGCCGTCCTCGTCTTCGTCCAAATCTTTTTGCGACACTTCGCCCACGTCGCCGAGCACGTGGGCCCCCACGCCGAAGGCGTAGTGGCGGATGGAGCGGTTTTCGACCGAGAAGCCCTTGAAGCGGAACAGCTTCTCCCGGAAGACGGAAAACTCTTCGGGCGAGATCTGCCCGAGGAAGAGTTGGGGCGTGTAGCGGGAGTAGCCGGGATTTTTCCGCCTGTCCTTGATTTCGGCCATGCGTTGGACGTATTCCTCTTTGGTGATGCCGATGGTTCGGCAGAAGTCGAGCGTGTCCACGCCCTGCTGCTCTTTCATGATGACCATGATGTTGTACGACGGCTCGTTGTAGACGAGCAGCTTGCCGCGGCGGTCCATGATCAGGCCGCGCGAGGGGTATTGTATCTTTTTGAGGAAGGCGTTCGAGTCGGCGTTCTTCTTGTAGTCGTCGCTCATCACCTGCAACGTGAACAGGCGTATGAGGTAGACGACGATGATGAAGACCGCAGCCCCGCCGATGACGTATTTCCTGTTGCCGAACTGGATGTCTTTGGCCATGTGTCGTTAAATGTCGGGGGTTGACCGGTAGCTGCTGCGGATGCCCTCGAAGGCGAGGACGATGAGGGTGGTGAGCGCCGTGCTGCTTCCGATGTTGATGAGCAGTTCTTTCCAATTGAAGAAAGAGAAGGCTTCGAGCGTGAAGAAAGCAGCCTCGTGCAGTAGTGCGGAGATGAACACGTAGCCGGTAAAGGCGCCCCAGTGGAACAGGGCTGCCGAGGGGACGTAGGCGTTCTCATCCTTGTCATGAGGGCCGAAAAGCATGAGCAGGCCCGGGCGCATCATGGCCAAGAGCGTCATGGCGGCGGCTGCGGCGCCCGGCGTGTTGGTGAACGTGTCGACCGTAAGGCCCAAGGCGAAGCCCCACAGCAGCAGGGCGGCGCGTGAAGTGTCGGACGGCAGCAGCAGCAGGAAGTAGACGTAGGGCAGGGGAGTGGCGTAGCCCGCTATGTGGATGTGGTTGAACACCAGGACTTGCAGGAGCGTCAGGAGGACGAACCACTTTAATTGCTGGAAAAACAGACCTATCATGGGGCAGTCGGAGAAGGGTTTTTGTGCGTGTTATTCAGCCCGCAGGGCTTTGGCGCGCAGCGTGTCGATTTCGGGGCGGTGCTCCGAGGCCACGACCGACACGTCGCGCAGGCGGCCGAAGTCGGTGCCGAGCGTCACGCCCAAGCGGTAGGAGATGCCGTCGGGCGCGTTCTCAATGCTGCGGATGCGGCCTACGAAGATGCCCGGGGGGAAGATGGACGAGTAGCCGCTCGTCTCGACCACCTCGCCCGGTTTGAGCCGGGCGTAGCGGGGTATGTCGCTCACGTAGGCGTGGATGGGGCTTCCGCCTTCCCAGCTGAGGTAGCCGAAGAAGCGGTGGCCGCGTATGCGGCAGCTGATGCTCGACTTGGGGTTGATGGCGGGCAGCACGAGGGAGTAGCGCGGCCCGGTGTAGTAGACGATGCCCACCACGCCTCCGCTGGCCACGACGCCCATCTCGGGCCTGACGCCGTCGCGCTCGCCGCGGTCGATGACGAGGTAGTTGTTGGTCCGTGCCACAGAGTTCGACACCACCTTGGCCGGTATGAGCCGGTAGCCTGCGAGGCTTTCGCGCACAAGGCGTTCCGTGACCGTCGTGTCGTGGTCAAGGTCGGCCAGGCGCTCGCGCAGGGCGTCGACCTGCCGTTGGAGCAGGATGTTGCGGTCGGTCAGTTCGCGGTTCACCGTTTGCAGCTGCGCATAGGCCTGCATGTCGCCATAGAGGCGGCTGATGCTGGCCGTGACGTGATTGGCCGAGGTGAACCAGACGCTGCCTTGGTAGGTGTTGAAATAGAAGAGGAGCACGAAGCTCACGGCTTCGAGCGCGAGGAACAGGATCCAGTGGTAGTATTTGCGGAGGAACTCCAGCAGGTTGTTCATGGGGCTGATGCTTTCTCTTCGGGGCTATCGGACAGCCACGGACGCGGCGTTCGGGCGTGCCGGCTCGTCGTCCGTGGCTGTTTGGAGGGCGGGCGGCGGGAGCGCCGGCCCGGACTTACGATTTGATGAGGAACGAATAGTTGTCTACGTTCTTCAAGGCGATGCCGGTGCCCTTGGCCACGCAGTGGAGCGGGTCTTCGGCCACGTGGAAGGGGATGTTGATCTTGTCGGTCAGGCGCTTGTCGAGCCCGCGAAGCAGGGCGCCGCCGCCTGTCAGGTAGATGCCGTTCTTCACGATGTCGGCGTAGAGTTCGGGTGGGGTGTTTTCGAGGGCGTTCAGCACGGCCGTCTCGATCTTGGCTATCGACTTTTCGAGGCAGTGGGCGATTTCCTGATAGCAGACAGGCACTTCCATCGGCAGGGCGGTGATGCGGTTCGGGCCGTAGACGGTGTAGTCCTCCGGGGTTTCGTCGAGCTCGCTCAGGGCGGCGCCCACGTGGATCTTGATGCGTTCGGCCATGCGCTCGCTGACCTTGATGTTGTGCTGGCGGCTCATGTACTCCTGGATGTCGGCCGTGAAGTCGTCGCCGGCCATCTTGATGGAGTTGTTCGAGACGATGCCGCCGAGCGAGATCACGGCGATCTCCGTCGTGCCGCCGCCGATGTCGACAATCATGTTGCCTTCCGGCGCTTCCACGTCGAGGCCGATGCCGATGGCTGCTGCCATAGGTTCGTAGATCAGGTAGACGTCGCGGCCGTTGGCGTGCTCCGCGGAGTCGCGCACGGCACGCAGTTCCACCTCGGTCGAGCCCGAGGGGACGCCGATGACCATCCTGAGCGAGGGCGGGGCGAAGAGGCGGTTGCCCTTGTGCACCATCTTGATCAGGCCGCGCATCATCTGTTCGCAGGCGTTGAAGTCGGCGATCACGCCGTCGCGCAGCGGGCGGATGACACGTATGGCCGAGCCGGCTTTCTCGTACATGAGCTTGGCTTTTTCGCCGACGGCGATCATTTTGTTCGTGTGGCTGTCGAGCGCCACTACCGACGGTTCGTCGACGACTATCTTGCCGTCACTGATGATAATGGTGTTGGCCGTGCCGAGGTCCATGGCCAGTTCTTGGGTAAAGGAAAAGAGTCCCATGTCTGTGTTCCGTGTTTACTCGTTGGCGTTTATTTTCCTGTCCCGGCGAAATAGGCGTGGATGGCCGTGTCGTAGTGGCTGCTGACGCCGAAGGCGTGCATGGCGAGGGTGTGGCGCTCGGCCAGCGTGGTGCGGGCGCCCTGGCGGTTGAGGATGTCGAGCAGCATGGCGTACTCCGCCTTCGACGGGACGATGGCCACGTCGTTGAAGTTCTTGGCTCCGGCGCGGATGAGCGAGATGCCGCCGATGTCGATCTTCTCGATGATGTCGGCTTCCGAGGCGCCGCTCTTCACGGTCTCCTCGAAAGGATAGAGGTCGACAATGACAAGGTCGATGGCTGGTATGTCGTATTGTGCCATCTGTGCCTGGTCGCTTTCCAGCTCCCTGCGGCCGAGGATGCCGCCGAAGATTTTCGGGTGCAGCGTCTTGACCCGTCCGCCGAGGATGGAAGGATAGGTCGTCACGTCCTCCACCTTGCGGCAAGGGATGCCGAGGCTTTCGATGAACTGCTGCGTGCCTCCCGTCGAAAGGAGTTCCACGCCCTCTGCGTGCAACTTTTTGAGAATCTCGTCGAGTCCGTCTTTGTGGAAGACCGACACGAGGGCGGTCTTTATCTGCTTAGTATTTTCCATGATGAATGCCTGAAATAAAAGGGTCGTTATGATTCAATGTGCAAAGATAGTGCAAACGAGTGGAATGCGGGCTGAAAAGCCGCAGGATTTTCAAGCAAGCCTTTCCTGATACTGTCTCGCCGGGAGGAAAGGAGAGGGATGCGGGCACGGAGGGCGGCCGTTTCTTTCCCGGGCCACCCCGTCCGGACAAGTCGGCTTACAGCCGAGGCTATCCGGCGACCCGTCCGGGCGGTCAGCCGTTCCGTTTCGGTATGCACGCCGGGTGTGAAATTTTTTCACGCTTTCCGGTTTTTTCAGACAGATGATGGCGGATTTGATAAATAAATGCTAACTTTGTGCCCATAGTGGGTGTTGGTTCGCATACCTTGTGCGTGTGGACGTTTAGCCCCGTCGTGCTTAATTTAACAATCCGATAACACAAATGAGAAAGAAACTCCTCTCGCTCGCCCTCCTCTTCGTGACGGGATGGGCGGGCATGCAAGCCCAGTTGCTGTGGAAAATTTCGGGCAAAGGCCTCGCCGCCCCGTCGTATGTCTTCGGGACGAACCACCTCTCGCCCCTTTCCATCAAGGACCGTATCGCCGGCCTCGACGAAGCCTTGAAGGCCGCCACGCAAGTGTGCGGCGAAATCGAAATGGCCGCCATGACCGACCCGGCAGGCATGCAGCGCCTGCAAGCGGCCATGACCCTGCCCGACGGGAAGACGCTGAAAGACATCCTGCCTGCCGCCGACTACGCCAAGGCCGATTCCGTGACTACGGCCGTCATGGGCGTCGGCCTCGCCTTGCCCCAGCTGGCGCAGCTCAGCCCCTCGGCCCTCGTGACGAACCTGACCACGGTGCTCTACGTCAAGCGCCATCCCGGCTTCAACCCGATGGAACAGCTCGACACCTACTTCCAGACCGAGGCCCAGAAAGCCGGGAAAAAGGTGCGCGGCCTCGAAACGCTCGACTTCCAGATCGACGTGCTCTTCGGGGGCAAGACGATGGAACGGCAGGCTGAGGAGCTGATGTGCTTCGTCAACAACGTCGAGTGGTACGCCGGACAGACCGACAGCCTCAGCGCTCTCTACGAGCGGCAGGACATCGAGGGCATGCTCCGCCTGACCGAGGAGAAGACGAACACGGCGTGCGACCCGCGTCCCGAAGAACTCGACCGCCTCATCTACGACCGCAACGCCGACTGGCTCACCAAGATGCCCGCCATCATGGCCGAAGGCACCACGCTCTTCGTCGTCGGCGCCGGCCATCTGGGCGGCGAGCGCGGCGTGGTGGCCCTCCTGCGCCGGGCGGGCTACGACGTGGTGCCCGTCAGCCAGCCGGAGTGACACCGAAACCCCTACACATATTATATAAAATGATTATCCGTATATTGTCCGTTAAAT